>JAAWDW010000113.1 GCA_022793975.1 Bacillota bacterium | reverse complement strand
GTGATTTGAGAAGGTCTTGTGCGGCTCTTTCGCCGTCGTAATCTGAATCCTGTCCCCATGTATATCCAACTTGACTGAATACGTTTATTATCTCTTTTCCTTCGTCGGTCTCGGCAATTTCAATGAATGCTTCGCCGACAGCTTTTCGGAAATCTTCATCCGTCATAATTTCAGATGTTTTGCTGTATGCAATCATATCGTTATAAATTCCTTCGGTAACACCGATTATGTCCGTATCACTTGCCATTTCACCTTTACCGCCGAAGTCACTCTGCCATATAGGGGCGTTTTTGATACGGATATGACCATAAGAAACCATTATGTCTGCCTGACCGCTGGCAAGACGTGCAACGGAAGTAGTGTGCGAATCAGACTGCACGACGTTTGCAAGGTCGCTGATTCCTTTGCCATAGTTTTCCTGAAGCCATAGGCAAGGGTAGATGTAGCCCGAAGCCGATGTAGGATTTAATACAGACCAGGTGGCACTGTTAAGATCGTCCCAAGTCAATTCCTCACCGTTGTTTACCTTGGCAGCAAGTTCACGGCCTTTTTCGCTTGGCCCTGCGAGTATGATGCAGCGGTAATAGGTGCTCATCTCATCGGTATTTTCCTCAATAGTACCGTCGTTCCAGTCAGTCGGGTTGTCCGAGTCTTTGTTTATTGCATATCTTAGGGCTGTGAGAAGCACATCACAGTCATCCGAGAACAATACATAGTTGCCGCCGGAAATAAATCCAAGATCGGCACTGCCTGCGGAAAGCGCCTGACCGACAGCAGTATAGTTAGTACCTACGGTCATATCAATTTCTTTGACATCATAGCCTTTTTCAAGAAGTTTTGTTTTGAGAAGCTCTGTAAGAGGCTCTGTTGCCGTTATAATCTGGTCGGCATCGGCGTATGGTGAAAATGCGATTTTCAGACTGTCTACCGTTTTTGCACCATCACTGTTTTTGTTGCTGTCTGTACTGCCGCATCCCGCAAGCGCAGAAATGCACATACAAAGTACGAGTAAGGTTGATAAAATTTTTCTTTTCATGTCAGATTCCTCCGAATTATAAATTTCCGCTTTAAAACAAAAAGACATATGCACCTGCTGCATATGCCGAATTTGACGATAAAGCAGACGCTAAGAGTCTGCACTTTATTGTGCAGACCGTTTCGGTCGATCCTTAGGGATCCTCTCAGCCCGGCACACGGGCTCCCTCGCAATCCGGTTTTCGTCATCTGTATTGAGCGCGGCGCCAGGGAGCTCCCCCTTTCGCCGCATTCCGCAAACCTATTAAATTTTATCATATTCACATAAAATATGCAATATAATACAACTTGCAATATGTGAATCAAAGAAATTTATTTTACAGGAGCAATTACATTTAAAGGAATTCTGTCGTAAATACGGTCATCCGAATCCATACGTACAAGGTCGTATATGAGAGGATCGCGTATAAGGTGTTTCCAGACTGTATATGTTGCTTTTATAAAATCGTCATTTAGCTTTATTTTGTCTTTTATCAGAGGACAGGAGTATGGCAGGTCAAGCGGACTCAGTATGAGTTCAAGCTCATCATCAAGATTAAGATGCGGAGCGAGAGGAAAAAACCTGCATTGAAGCGGTCTCATACTTCTGTGGCATACAGGGGGTGTACTGCACCTTATAAAATATATTTTTCCGAACCACGAATCCGGAAAATCGTAATCTTCGGCGTATTCGGTGCTCCATTCTATCCAGTCTTCTTCCATTGTAAACAGTTTTTCTTCACCGGGAAGAAGATAGATGCCCATATCAAAATTATCATCACATTGAGAGGATGATTTTGACAGAAAACTGCTTTCATTGCATTTTGCATCGCAGGATTGCTCGGTTCCGTAAGTGCAGCATACTGCTCCGCAGAGCGTACCGCAATCATAGTCTACAGGCGATACCGCATCAAGCAGTCTGTATATAGCTTTATATGTAGATTTTTTTATGGTACTTTTCAAAATTGCTCCTTATAATAATTTATCTGCGGTCGGTCCGCCCGAAGTGAAAACAACTGTGATAATTATAACGTATAATTTCGGAAAACGCAAAGATTTGCAGTATGTTTCCGTGGCCGTTAAGACGGCGTTAAAAACACGTTAAGAATATTTTACCGCTATGCTAAAGTTTTCTGAAAATGCTATAATTGGTTTAATAAATCCCTACGGAGGTGGCATATGAAAAGATTAGGCATCGATGTTGGATCTACTACAGTAAAACTGGTAGTTTTAGATGAAAATGATAAAATAGTTTACAAGAAATACGAAAGACATATGTCAAATGTATTCAGCAAAGTAAGCGAACTTTTGGCCGAGCTTAAGCAGAGCCGCATTGCCGCTGCTCCGGATGATGAAACAATATATGCCGCAATTACGGGTTCGGGAGGACTTTCGCTTTCGAATCTTCTTGACGTTCCTTTTGAACAAGAAGTAATTTCTTGCAGCGAAGCAGTTGAGAAGCTTATACCCGATACGGATGTTGCCATAGAACTGGGCGGGGAAGACGCGAAGATTACTTTTTATGATGTTACGATAGAGCAGCGTATGAACGGAACTTGTGCAGGAGGTACAGGAGCGTTTATCGATCAGATGGCTGTACTTCTCAATACCGACGCTGCCGGTCTTAATGAAGCAGCGAAAGATTATAAAATAATATATCCTATAGCAGCACGCTGCGGTGTATTTGCAAAAACCGATATTCAGCCGCTTATCAATGAAGGCGCTTCGGTTTCCGATCTTGCCGTTTCTATTTTTCAAGCAGTAGTAAATCAGACTATATCAGGACTTGCCTGTGGCAGGACGATTAAAGGCAATGTTGCCTTTCTGGGGGGGCCGCTTTCATTCCTTTCGGAATTGAGAAAGAGATTTGCCGAAACTCTGGAACTTGCGGACGATCAGATAATATTTCCCGAAGATTCACAGTATTTCGTGGCGATAGGAGCGGCTATGCTCTCTCAAAAATATGAGACACATACAGTTGCGGAGCTTATTTCCAAGATTAAAAATGCAAAGCCGGATATGCTGGCGGAGACTAAGCATCTGGCGCCGCTTTTCAAAGACGAAGCGGATTATGAGGAATTCTGTGAAAGGCACAGCCGTGACAGAATAAAGAGAAAGCCGCTTGAAAAAGCCTCCGGTAAGCTGTATCTCGGTATAGACGCAGGCTCGACAACGACAAAGGCCGCACTCATAGATGATAACAAGAACCTTCTGTATTCATTTTACAGCGGCAATGACGGAAAACCGATAGATACGACTCTTAAAATGCTGAAAGAGCTTTATCCGCTCATACCGGAATGTGCATACATAGAAAAAGCGGCAGTTACAGGTTACGGTGAAAATCTCATTAAAGCAGCAGTGAAAGCTGATTACGGCGAAATAGAGACGATGGCACATTATAAGGCTGCGGAAGAATTCCTGCCGGGGGTGGATTTTATTCTTGATATCGGCGGACAGGATATGAAATGTATGAAAATAAAGGACGGCGCTATATATAGCATAATGCTTAATGAGGCGTGTTCTTCCGGCTGTGGCTCGTTTATAGAGACATATGCGAAATCAGTTGAAATGAGCGTTCCCGATTTTGCCAAGGAAGCTTTGTTTGCGAAGCTGCCGGTTGATCTCGGCACGCGCTGCACCGTATTTATGAATTCTAAGGTAAAACAGGCGCAGAAAGAAGGAGCCACAATAGGAGATATTTCTGCGGGACTTTCGTATTCTGTCATAAGAAATGCACTTTATAAAGTAATAAAACTCAGAAATCCGGAAGAGGCAGGCGAAAAAATTGTTGTGCAGGGAGGCACGTTCCTCAATGATGCGGTACTGAGAAGTATTGAGCGCATAATGGAAAGAAATGTAGTGCGTCCTGATATTTCCGGTATAATGGGAGCTTACGGCGCTGCGATAGTAGCGATGAACAATGATGACGGAGAGAGAACAGAGCTCATAGGGCTTGCGGATATAGACAGCTTTAGTGTGGAAAACAGCCACGCGCGTTGCCATGGCTGTGAAAATAACTGTATGCTGACTATAAATAAGTTCGGTGACGGTACGCGCCTGATAACGGGCAACCGCTGTGAAAAAGGAGAGGGAAAACAGAAGATAGGCAGCGAACTTCCCAATCTTTACAGCTATAAATTTAAGAGACTTTTTGATTATGAGCCGATCGCAGCCGAGAACGCGCGCGGTGTGATTGGAATCCCCAGAGTACTGAATATGTATGAGAACTATCCGTTCTGGTTTACGTTCTTTACGGAGCTTGGATTTAGGGTGGAGCTGTCACCAGTTTCATCAAAGAAGCTTTATGAGAGCGGTATGGATACAATTTCAAGCGATACTGCTTGTTATCCGGCTAAACTCGTGCATGGTCATATAAAATATTTAATAAACAGCAATATTAAATATATATTCTATCCAAGTATAAATTACGAAAGAAATGAGGATGAAACGGCTCAAAATCATTATAACTGTCCGATTGTAGCTACATATCCGGAAGTTATAGCTAATAATATGGACGATCTTCTTAGGTCCGGCGGAGTGAAGTTTATGCATCCGTTTTTGCCGTATGATGATGATAAACTTCTTGCGAGGGAGCTTGTAAAACTTTTGGCAGAATTCGGAGTTTCAGCATCTGAGGTAAAAAGCGCTGTGGAAGCTGCGAGAGCCGAAGATGCATCTTTTAAAAATGATATAAGGGAAAAAGCTAAAGAATATTTGGCATATGCACGTGCTAACGGTAAGAAAATCATAATACTTGCAGGAAGACCTTATCATATAGATCCTGAAATCAATCATGGTATAGATAAACTTATAAGCTCGTTTGATATGGTCGTGCTGACAGAGGATTCCGTTTCTCATCTTGGCAGTGTTCCTCGTCCGATAAGAGTATGCGATCAGTGGATGTATCACAGCAGACTTTACAAGGCAGCGGAATTTGTAAGTACAACGGATGACTGCGAGATAATCCAGCTTAATTCGTTCGGCTGCGGACTCGATGCCGTTACCACTGATC
>JAAWDW010000112.1 GCA_022793975.1 Bacillota bacterium | reverse complement strand
CGGCGGTTTGGAGAACTCCGCAAATCCATTGGGCCAGAGACGCAGAAAGTTCTGACTGCGAACCTGCGTACTAGGGAAAAGGACGGCCTGCTTACGCGAAAGGTGTATGCGGAAGTACCTCCGCGCGTGGAATATACTCTTACGGAACTGGGTATATACTGCAATATCTTTTTCGGGATCCTCAGCTTCAAGAAAAAGAAGCTGTGCCACGATAAGACTTGCCACATGATCATCTATCTCCTCTCCAAGAAAGATTATTCTGTCTTTAAGAAGTCTGGAATAGATATCATATGAACGCTCCCCTCTGCTCGTCTGTTCTATCACATAAGGTACAAGTGGCATAAAACACACCTCCTATTCGGTTTTAATCTCGTATACCCTTTTTATTATTTTATAACCGCGTTTTCAAATATTAACTCTACCGCTTTTCTGAATGCAATGTTGCTGCTTACCATACCGATACCCTGGGCGCCTATTGCTTCTCTTACCTTTGCCGTATCCATCTGATACTGCATTCCGATAAGAGCACACTCCTTGTCAATATCTTCATCGCTGACCTCAATCTTTTCAGCCTCGGCAACAGCTTTAAGCACCATCTTTGTCTTTACTGTCCTGAGACAATCGCCTTCGATCTGCTTTCTCATATCTTCCATCGTTGTGTTTGTCATTTCAAGATACTTGTCAACATCTATGCCTTGATATCTTAAAGTCTGATCAAACTCACGGATACGCGCATCTATTTCCTCATTTACGAGGGCCTGCGGCACATCGAATTCGTTCGCTTCGCATACTTTCTGAACGGCAGCGTCTTTCATTTCGTTCTCTGCTCTCGCGGCAGCCGTCTTTTCAAGGTTTGCCTTAACATCGGCTTTATATTCATCAAGAGTATCAAATTCAGAAATATCTTTTACAAATTCATCATTTGCCTCCGGAAGCTCTTCTTCTTTTACTTCATGTACCTTGCACTTAAACACAACCGGCTGTCCTGCAAGATGCTCTGCCTGATAATCCTCAGGGAATGTCACATTTATATCTCTTTCCTCATTTGTGGAAACTCCGATGAGCTGTTCTTCAAATCCCGGAATGAACATCCCTGAACCGAGTCTAAGCGGAAATCTTTCAGCGCTGCCTCCCTCAAACTTTTCATCTCCGAGATAACCTTCATAATCGAGAAGTACCGTATCGCCTTCCTTTGCAGGTCTTTCAACTACTACCATACGTGCATTTCTTTTTCTTACCGCTTCTATTTCATTGTTCACGTCTTCGTCTGTCACTTCGTGCACTATCTTTTCTATTTCAATACCTTTATAATCCTTAACTGTTACTTCCGGGTATGTTTCAACTTCAATTGTTACAGTATATCCCTGACCCTGGGCAAGATCCGTAAAGTCGGCCTTAGGCTGCTCAAGCACTTCGAGGCTGAGCTCATCAAGTGCCTGCGGATATCCTTCAGCGAACATATCATTTACGGCATCCTCAAAGAAAATGCCCTCTCCGTAACGTGCTTCTATAACCTTTCTCGGTGCTTTTCCCTTGCGGAATCCATCAACCGGATATCTGTCTTTTGTATTCTGATATGCCTTAACTATTGCCGCATCAAATTCCTCGGCAGTAAATTCCATTGTAAATTTTGCAATGTTGTTTTCCTTTGAAATAAGGGTTGTTTTCATAATTATATATATCCTCCTGAAATAATAAACTTTCTCATTAGTAGACAATTACATTTAATTATACTCCCTTTTCGGCGAAAAGTAAACTTATTACACCTAAAAAGTATGTGGTAAAATTGTAAAAACAGAGTAGAAAATTAAAAAAGCGCAGATTTTTTTGATTTTAGTGCGCTCTTTTTTCATTTAGACTATATTTTTTCGCTTTTTGTCGTCATTTTTTTGCATTAGCCGCGAGTTCCAGTCCCCTTGCATACTTACTCTTCTCTCCCGGCACAAGTCCGTATTTATCTTTTACTGCCATGCTCACTCTTTCAAGCTCCGCTTCATCACCGGAAAACAGTTCGAACTCTGCTTCACATATAGGCTCATTTCCGCCTTTTGTAATTATTTCTCCAGTATCAACGGATACTTCTATGAGTGCCTTTCCCGTATCAATTCTAAAACGCCTTCTGACAACTCCGGTTTCGACATTACTGAAAAGCCGCCTGTCTCCAATAAGTTGTATAAGTTCTTTTCCTATTTCACTTTCTTTAAAAACGGATAAATCAGGCGCTATCATACAGGTTTCTCCGCTTACCGGAATATTTATTTCTTCACGCGTATGCAATGCTCCTTCATTTTTCCCAGACCATTTCAGAGTTGCAAATATACTGTCTCCTTCCGCACGAACACGAAATGCAATATCATTTTCAGCAAGAAGTGAATCTTCCGTATCAAAATATACAGCTTTCATATAAATAGTTTCTCTCGATCCTTCTTCTTCCATAGAGGCGAGGAATTTATCTTCCCACAGCTTGTCTGCCGTTTCTCTGTCTGCGATTATATATTTTGTTTCTATTTCCATCGTTCTTTCCTTCGTTCTTTTGTCTGTTCCTTTCTTTGAATGCTCCTTATCTTCCATTTTTAACGCATTTATTGATATTAACATTTTTGCAGCTAAAAGACAAGTAAAATCTCCGCAGCTTGTATATTTTACCGTTTTCCGGGAGATACTTCATACTGATATTTACAATACGGATTTTTACTTAGGAGGTAAACTATGAATAATTTAATGGGAACAAAGACAGATCAAAATCTCCGTTTTGCTTTTTCTGGTGAATCGGAGGCAAGAAACAAGTACACATTCTTCGCCAGCGCTGCCAAGAAAGACGGCTACGAACAGATTGCCGCTATTTTTACGGAAACTGCGAACAACGAAAAAGAACATGCTGAAATGTGGTTTAAGGCACTCTCCGGTATGGGCCAGAATACTGCCGAAAACCTGCGTATCGCGGCAAACGGAGAGCACTACGAATGGTCGGAAATGTACTCACAGTTTGCAAAAGAAGCAAGAGAAGAAGGCTTTTCTGATATCGCAACTCAATTTGAACAGGTTGCCAAAATCGAAAAAGCACATGAAGAAAGATTTCTCAAGCTTCTTGCTAATGTCGAATCAAACCGTGTCTTTGAAAAAGATCAGCCTATCACCTGGATATGCAGAAATTGCGGCCACACATTCGAAGGTACTACAGCACCGGAAATATGTCCTGTCTGCAAGCATGTTAAAGCATACTTCCAGGAAAAAGCGGAAAATTATTAAAAATATGAGTCGCTGCGCCTGATGATTTTAAACTTTAAGCTTTCAGCCGTGGCTTTTACGGAACTGCGCTAAATCTCGCGCAGTTCTTTTATTATTTCATTTACCGCAGTTTTACTACCCTCTAAAGTTCTGACAACCCTCCCCGGCGCTCCTACAACGAGCGAATGCGGCGGTATATCGCTTGTCACTACTGCCCCTGCTCCTATTACCGATTTTGCACCTATGCGGCAGCCTTCTATCACGACAGCATTTGCACCTATAAAAACACCGTCTTCTATTACTACAGGCTCGGCGCTTTCCGGCTCTATCACACCGGCAAGCACACAACCCGCACCGATATGACAATCTGCTCCTACTATTACCCGTCCGCCAAGCACAGCTCCCATATCTATCATCGTCCGCGCTCCTACTTCGGCACCAATATTTATTATTGCTCCCATCATTATTACCGCTTGTTTTCCAATTTTCACATTGCCTCTTATCACTGCTCCCGGCTCTATGCGCGCATCAAGTTTTGATATGTCAAGAAGCGGAATTGCTGAATTTCTGGCTTCCGTTTCTATCTCAACAAAGTCTATGATTTTTACAGGCATATTCGTTCTTGTGCCTGTACTCTCGCTACTTGTTTGTACGCTTCCTGCGCTTTGGTCTTCTGAACCGTATTCTGCCATTTGGTCTATCGCATCTTCAATATCTTCAAGCTCTCCGAATACTATGAGTGTATTGCCGCAATCAAAGACCCTGCAGGTATTCTTAAGCTGCAATATAAGCCAGTTTTTAGCTACAATATGCGTTTCCGATCTGATACCTGTTTTCAGCCCTATGTATGCTTTGACCGGCGTACGTTTTTTTGCCGTTCTTATATATTCAATTATCGATTTTGCGTCAGACATAATACATCCTTCATATCGTAAAGTCCTATTTCCTTATTTATGACAAACTCAGCAGCCTTGAGTGCTCCTACAGCAAATATCCGTTTTGAAGCCGCATGGTGCTTTATTTCAAGCACTTCTTCATCACTTGCAAAGATTATTGAGTGTTCGCCCACAATACCGCCGCCGCGTACCGCGTGTACACCTATTTCCTGTTTTTTTCTGAGACTGCTACCGTATCTGCCGTATGTAAATTCATAATTTCCTCTGCTGTTTATCGCATTTGCAAGAAGAAGCGCTGTCCCGCTTGGTGCATCGAGTTTATTCCGGTGGTGCTTTTCGACTATTTCTATATCAAAATTGCCGCCGAGTATCTCCGTCATTTCCGCAGCAACTCTTTCCATCACAGTAATTCCCAGAGAATAATTCGCGGAAAAGACAACAGGTACTTTTTCCGCCGCTTTATTTATACGTGCTCGCTCGACATCACCGCAGCCAGTTGTCGCTATCACAGCAGGAATGCTATGTTCTTCGGCATACGCACATGTTTTTTCTATATTAGCCGGATTGCTGAAATCTATCACTATATCAGGCGTCTCGGAAAAAGCGCTCTCTATACTGCCTCCGCCCATAAGCTCAGCCATACCAACGCTCTCAAAATCCTCTCCTTTTGTTCTTCTTTCCTCTATATATTCGTTCACCGTTTTGCCCATAGCTCCGGCGCCGACAATACCAATCTTCATATAAAATCCCCCTTTTTATACTTTGCATATAACTTTTCTGTCTGCCTTGTAAAATATATTCGGTCGCAGGGATTATTAGCATTGTTTTTATTTATAAATTTATCGTAAGACCTTGAAATATAAGTACTATACCTATTGAATTTATCTTTTTACCGCAAAAACTAAATAAAAAGATACAATCTCCCGCACAAATTTTTCTTTAAAATCAATTCTGTACCGAAATTGTATCTTTATTTTCAAACAAATCCTTAAAAAATATTTTCCGCTTTCACAGTTATCAATCTTCGACTGACTGCACGGTCTTACCTCATTGCTCTTTTCATCAGCGTTGCTATGTATATCGCGGATGCGCCTCCTATCGCAGCGGTAATAAGCTGCGGAAATGAGAACATCGTTGAAAACATCTGTACCTGCGGCTCCGGAAGCGGCATCATTTTGCATACACCTTTGACGATGAGAAGATACAGCGCCGCAAACTTGGCAAGTGCAGCAGCCGCCCAGGTCAGAGCTTTATTAAGCACTCCTTTGCCTGCTCTGTCATAGAGAAGCCACATAACTGTAACGAATACCATATTGCCTATCGCTATCATCGGCGTAAGCGGTAAAAATGCGGGGCCTATACCGAGAATAAATGCAAAGAACGGAGATACCGCAGCCACTATGAGTCCTCCTGCAAGCCCTACACACAACGCGGTCATTGCAAGCACCGCATTTACGCATGAACCTGTCACTATCGTTCCCGCAGGTTTTGTCACTGCCTGTAGAATTATGAGAAGTGCCAGCATTACTCCTGTCTGTGTTATAACTGTTGTTTTTGTCTTGCTTTTGTTTACCATTGTTGTCTTTTGCCTTTCATTTTAGTTTGTAATTTTGTTTTTTTAATAAAGGGCTAATGCCCGTTTATCCGCTGTCAAATTATCTCTCCGTCAAAACTTCTGATTTTCTGTTTTCTCCTGCTAACGCCGAACAAATCTTGCCTTTTACACGTGCTAAAGTTCGAGCGCATAGTCTCCGGCTTTTATCCTGCCTGCCTTTTTAAGTACTCTGTCAAAAATAAGCGACAGTACTGCCGGCAGCGTTATATGAAGAACTATCACCAATATCAATACTTTTGCCGAAAATCCCATAGAAGTGAAAGTTCCTATCTGTCCTACCAGCCCTGATGTGCCCATTCCCGCACCTGCAGGTATATTTGTCATTTTGAATATACATGTCGAAACAGGTCCCAGCACCGCCGCCGCAAGCGTCGGCGGCACAAGTATCCACGGATTTTTTATAATATTTGAGACCTGAAGCATAGACGTACCTATACCCTGTGCTATGAGACCTCCCACTCCGTTTTCCTTAAAACTGATAACCGCAAAGCCGATCATTTGAGCACAGCAGCCTACCGTAGCTGCGCCCGCCGCTGTTCCGGAAAGATCTAACATTATACAAAGTGCCGCACTTGAAATAGGTGCCGTTAAGGCAAGCCCGACAACAACCGCAACCACTATTCCCATGAGGAACGGCTGCATATCTGTCGCCGTCATTACTATATTTCCAAGTCCCGACATAAGAGCGCCAACAGGCGGTCCGAACAGTTTAGCCGCAAGCATTCCTGTTATGAGTGTCACTGCGGGCGTTATTATTATATCTGCCTTCGTTTCCTTAGACACGGCTTTGCCGAATTCCGCACCGAGAGCTGCCGCGAGAAACGCACCTGCAGGGCCTCCGGACACCGTAAATCCGAATACCTCTGCCACGACACCTGCACCCATGCTTCCCGTCACTGCACTTGCAAAGAGTACAATGGGCGGGGCTTTAAGCCCCCAGGCAACAGATACTCCGATAGCAGGACCCATAAGTCCCATCGCCAGATTTCCCGTTTCTATGCAGAATTCGGAAAATG
>JAAWDW010000111.1 GCA_022793975.1 Bacillota bacterium | reverse complement strand
GTTTGTGGCAGTACCGTTTTCCGATGAAGTCGCATTAACCGAGAGGTTTTTTGATGAAGAAGAAAACATTTATGAATCGGAAAAAACAGCGGGCAGACATTTTCCTTACAGCAGGTATGATGCTCTAGATTATGAAGAGATTATCAATGAAGACGGGACAATAGGTGAAAATGAAGAATATTATATATATTTTTATAAAAGGGCAAGCAGTCCCAAAGGAGTGCCGAAGTATATCAATGAAAGGATGACCGATTTTGTCAATGTGCCGGAAGATGAGATAATACGTGAAGTAAAAAATAATATACCTGAGGATGCGGATAAAAACCGTATAGGATGCGATTATTCTTTTACCGCATATGCTTCTGAGATTGGGCCGTTTGTCAATATAAATTATTCGGCATATAAAAATGTGCATGAGGACAGATATGATCTCGGCGAAGCACAGAAGAGCTATTTTCATGAAGAAATAAGCAAGCGTGAAACATACGATACACGTCTGAAGCAAAATGAGCCGATAAAGTTAACCGACATTTTTACGGATGATACGGATATAGAGAGCGTAATAAAGCAAGCGCTTCTGGACAGTATAAACAAAACAATAGAAAATGAAAATTCAAGCAGACCGGAAAACGAGGAAAAACTTCCTGTATTTACAACCGGCAGCGGAAGCAACAAAGAAAAACTTAACGAAAAATATATAGACGAACTTTACGGCAATATTATATACTTTTCTGTGGGCTATGACGGCATACATCTTGTATTCGACACCCCGCTTACCGATCTTTACAAGGAGATATACGGTACGAGTCCATATGATACGACGGGCGGCTATGTGTATGTAAATTCTGCCGATATGCTTAATTATGATGTGCTTGACTGCGATAAACTGACAATATTTGATTTTTAATTGAATTTAAAATTGAATGTTCTGATATGCTAAAGCATTATTAAAAGTATATTTTTTAAAAATACAACATAACATCCGCATAAATTTCGCTCACTGAGATCCCGGTTTACAGTTGCTTTTTCTGCACTTGTGAATTCAAACTGTATTTTTTTAACTGTATAGTTTTTTATAAAAATGAAACCGGCTTTAAAAATCAATATATGAACAAACGGAAAGGAGGGCTTGTATGTTTGAATGGATAAGTAGTTTGGGAACGCTTACAGTAATCTGTCTTGTTATCAATTTAGCAATAGCGCTCGGAATTATATTTCTTGAAAGAAAAAATCCTTCGGCAACATTGGCCTGGCTTTTCGTTTTGTTTATATTTCCTGGTTTCGGGGCTGTGTGTTATATCTTTTTATCGCAGAATATTTCCCGGCAGAGACTTTTTAAACTTTCAAAAAATGAAGAGTATTTTGTGAGAAAATCACTTAAAGAACAAGTGGAAGATATGGAAAACGGTAAATTTCCATACAGCGACGAAGCATATACGTGGCGTGATATGATAAGATTAAATCAGACTTACGGCGGCGCTTATTATACGCAGGATAATACAGCAGGCGTTATTGTTGACGGCGGTGATTTTATGAAATCGCTTATAAGCGATATTGAAGAAGCAAAGACTTCTGTAAATATTGAGTTTTATATCGTTAAATACGATGAAGTTGGCAAAGCGCTGCTTAAAACTCTGGAAAAGAAAGCGGCGGAAGGCGTTGAAGTCAGATTTCTTGTAGATGCCGTAGGCGGCAGGGATATTTGGGAGAAGAAACTCGATAGTCTTGCAGCTGCAGGTGGAAAATATGCATTTTTCTTTAGGCCTAAACTAAGAGCGGTAAATTTGAAACTGAATTACAGAAATCATAGAAAACTTGTGACAATAGACGGACGTATAGGATATATAGGTGGATTTAATATAGGCCGCGAATATTTGGGAAGAAAAAAGAAATTCGGATATTGGCGCGATACACACCTTCGCTTTCTCGGAGGCTGTGTTAGAGACATAGACGGACGCTTTTTGCTTGATTGGCGTGAAGCTTCCGGTGAGAATATTCCGCTTTCGAAGGTGTGGTATGAGCCGGCAAGCACTGAGGGAAAAGCGGGGGTGCAGATAGTAAGCAGCGGACCGAATTCGGAAAAGGAAGAAATAAAACGCTGCTATATGAAAATGATTACGACGGCAAGAAAAAATGTTTATATACAGACGCCGTATTTTGTTCCCGATCAGAGTATTCTTGAATCTCTGAAAATGGCGGCTCAGTCGGGAGTGGATGTAAGGCTTATGATACCTTGTATGCCGGACCATATGTTTGTGTACTGGGCAACGTATTCGTATGCCGCTGATCTTGTGGCATCGGGAGGAAGGGTATTTGTATATGACAAAGGTTTTCTGCATTCAAAACTTATGATTGCAGACGGAGAAGTGTTCTCGTGTGGCTCGGCAAATTTTGACAGACGCAGTTTTTCACTTAATTTTGAAGCCAACGCTATTGTATATGATGCAGATGAGGCGTCAAAAATGGAAAGAATTTTCGAACGCGATATGCTTGACTGTCATGAGCTTACAAAAAAGCTGTACGAAAGCAGAAGTCTGTGGATAAAGTTTAAGGAATCCATATCACGGCTTTTATCCGATCTTCTTTGATGTCTGCGGCAGGATACTGCAATTAACAGAAGTTTGTATAAAAAACGATGTAGATAGATGTAGATAAGAGAAATGCCTTTTTTGGCTTGCTGAGCTCAAAAAAGGCATTTTTGTTACTTATTTTTATTTCTCTGTGGTTTGTTATCTTGGAACGCAGATTTTCATACCTATTCTCAAATTATAAGGATCCACGCCTGGATTTGCATCAATAATCGCACCGAGATTTACACGGTATTTCTTTGCAATCATATAGAGCGTGTCTCCCGCAGCTACAGTGTGTAAAGTGCCGCGGCATTCAGGAGCTCCGCCCGGCAGGTCCGGCGTTGGAAGCGGCACAGGTCCGGGACACGGAGACGCCGGCTGATTGCCGGGAGCGGAAGTGCCAGGAATACAGAGCTTTCTGCCGATTCTCAGGTTATAAGGATTTCTTATTCTGTTAACTTTCATAAGAAGCTGAACAGGTATATCGTATCTGCCGGCGATTGAATAAAGTGTATCACCGGCTTCGACTGTATATACATCAATACATACTAAGCATTTAGCCATAAAAATATCACCTCTCAAATACATACTATTTTCTTCCGGTCACTTTTGTGATAGAATAATAATATATTTTTTAACAAGAGAGGTTTTTGATTTGAAGAGATTTATGGATCCGAGAACGCTGATAATAATAATACTTTTATTTGCGTCTTCGATACTTAACGGAAGGTTTGCAAGTCCGGGAGATTGGCTGATGAGCATGCTTCTTATGCTTCCGGCAGTACTTATAGGTTTGTCGCTGCATGAATTCGGGCACGCGTTTGTCGCATACAAGCTCGGCGATGATACACCTTACTATCAAGGCAGAGTAACGATAAATCCGGGAGCACACATAGATCCGATAGGTTTTGTGTGTCTTCTTCTCATAGGTTTTGGATGGGGTAATCCGGTGCAGATCAATCCGGGGAACTTTAAAAAGCCGCGGCGTGACGAGCTTCTCGTTTCCCTTGCGGGAGTGACTATGAATTTTATTGTGGCTGTATTGTTTGCGGTTATATTGAGAATTTTAGTTGCGGCTGCGCCGGAATTTATATATTTAAATGAGATGGGCGATATAGTGTTGCAGATGATTCTCAATATAATACTTATAAATATTGTACTTATGGTATTTAATCTCCTGCCGGTACCGCCGCTCGACGGTTTTAATGTGGTAACCGAGCTTTTCAACCTACGCAGATATGGATGGTGGTACACGGTGTACAAAAACGGTTTTTTTATCCTGCTTGTGCTTATTCTTTTTGATATAACGGATATAGTGCTGACACCAGGGGTGCTTGCAGTCTATGATTTGATAATGGATTTACTGTTTAGTTTTTAGAGGTAAAAGATAGAAGGCAATTTATTAGCACTCTTTTATGGCGAGTGCTAATTTTTTTGTTTACAAATCGTTTTGCGAGGTATATTATATTCATATAAAAGGAAAAAATATCATAGGTGCGAAAGGGGGACGACCTTATGAACATAGAAAGATATACGCAGAATGCGCAAAATGCACTTATAGAAGCTCAGAATATTGCAATTTCATCGGGACATCAGCAACTTGACTGTGAACACATAAATCTGGCGCTGTTAAAGCAGCGTGATGGTCTTATTCCCAGACTGCTTGATGTTATGGGTGCGGATACCGCATCAATTGAGCGCGATATTCAGGCAGAACTCGATAAACTGCCGAAAGTAAGTGGCGGAGCGGACGGTCTGTACAGCACGAGAAAATTAAGCGAACTGCTGATAGAGGCGGAAAAGGTTGCCGAACAGTTTAAAGACGAATATGTTTCGGTAGAACATATATACCTTGCGCTTATTGCAGAAAGAGGTACACAGGCAGCAGCAGTAAATGCAAAGTATGGTG
>JAAWDW010000110.1 GCA_022793975.1 Bacillota bacterium | reverse complement strand
CTCACTTTAATCGCCGGACCACGGAAATTTGAGGAATAGTAAAGAATGTCTCTGCGGAGATATTGAATATAAAGAATCCCAAACCGGAAAGGAATAATTAATTATGGACGCAAAAGGAAGAGTATATAAATTCGGTGATAATATCGATACTGATGTTATCATTCCCGCAAGATATCTTAATACGCAGGATATGAAAGAGCTTGCGGCTCATTGTATGGAATACGCCGATCCCGACTTCGCAGATAAAGTAAACACAGGCGACATTATGGTTGCAGGCGAAAACTTCGGCTGCGGCAGTTCCCGTGAGCACGCTCCCGCTTCGATCAAAGCTCTCGGTATAAGCTGTGTTATTGCATCATCGTTTGCACGTATATTTTACAGAAATTCAATCAACATCGGTCTTCCGATTCTTGAATGCCCGGAAGCAAGCAAAGATATCGAAGACGGTGATGACATAAGTGTTGATTTCAGTACAGGCGTTATAACAAACAGCACTAAAGGAAAAACATATCAGGCTGCACCGTTCCCTGATTTCATTAAGGAAATAATCGCTGCGGGTGGGCTGCTTAACAGTATCAAATAGCTATGCAGAATACTCCTTACGGACAAGACTCGTTTTCTAATAGTTATATATTTGAAATTAAAGGTGAAAAAAATGACTGATAATGAGAAAAAATATAATATAGCAGTAATCCCCGGTGACGGTATCGGTCCTGAGGTTATGGATGCAGGACTTAATGTGCTGGCACGTATCGGAGATAAGTTCGGCTGTGAATTTAAGACAATCAAGGTACTTGCAGGCGGCGCAGCTATCGATGAAACAGGCAAATGCCTGCCGCAAGAAACTGTTGATGTCTGCAAGACTTCCGATGCGGTGCTTTTGGCTGCAGTCGGAGGTCCGAAGTGGAACAGTCTTCCCGGCGATGAACGCCCCGAAAGAGCGCTGCTCGGACTGCGCAAAATTCTCGGACTTTATGCAAATCTCCGTCCTGCTATGGTATTTTCGCAGCTTGCCGATACTTCTCCTCTCAAGTCTGAAATTATTGGCGGCGGACTTGATATTCTCGTAGTGCGTGAACTCACCGGAGGTATATATTTCGGTGAAAAGGGAACAAAAGAAACAGAGCTTGGACCTGCGGCATACGACGTCGAGCAATATTCGGAACTGGAAGTGGAAAGAATCGCAAGAACCGCTTTTAATCTCGCCGAAAAAAGAAATAAAAACGTTATAAGCGTTGACAAATCAAACGTGCTTGAAAGTTCAAGACTTTGGCGCAGAGTAGTTGAATCGGTTTCCGCTGACTATCCCGGTATCACGCTCGATCATATGTACGTGGACAATGCCGCAATGCAGCTCGTGAGAAATCCCAGACAGTTTGACGTACTGCTGACAAGCAATATCTTTGGTGATATTCTCTCCGATGAAGCAAGCCAGATTACAGGATCTATAGGAATGCTTCCATCCGCAAGCCTCGCCGACGGTAACTTTGGTATGTATGAGCCTGTGCACGGCTCTGCACCCGATATTGCCGGAAAGGACATCGCAAACCCCATTGCAATGATTCTTTCTATTGCAATGATGCTGAGATATACACTAGGTCTTTCATGTGAAGCGGATAGTATCGAAAATGCGGTCAACGAATTTCTCGATAAAGGCTACCGAACACCTGACATTACCGGCGAAGGATATAAAACAGTCGGTACAAAAGAAACCGGGCGCATAATTGCGGAACTTATAAAATAATTTCTGTTCAGCATTTTTAATATTTGCAGAAAGGAGGATTATGCTATGAAAGATAAGGTACTAGAAGTAATGAAAGAAGCAGGCAAACCAGTATCTGCAGGAGATGTCGTAAAGCTCTCCGGTATGGAAAAAGCCGATGTTGATAAGGCTTTCAAAGAACTCAAAGCAGAAGGTGCAATCGTATCGCCGGTACGCTGCAAGTGGGAGCCTGCAAAATGACACAACACAAAATACCTCAGTAAATGAAAAACACAGCCAAAAAATACACGGCTGTGTTTTTATATATCAGAAGCGGAGCAGGAATTTCAATACATTTTGTCTCTGAATTATCTTCCTTGTTTTTCACTGACATTAGCTTTTTATTGATATAATCTGATCTTAGGATAATTTTTTAATAATGCACTCACAAAATTTTTATACCTATAAACGCCCACACTGCAATTGCCGCAATTATAAGTGCAAAGGCAATGCCGAAAATTCTGCGCTCACACCCATCATCTGCATTTGCTGACTCACTTGTCACATTCACTGCACTCTTCACGCTTCTTTTGGTCTTCTTCTCAATGTCTTTTTCTCCCGCGGTCGTTCTGCTTTGCTCTGTCATAATTATACCTCTAAACATATATCAAATATTTCTGCAAAAAAGCGTACATTCTTGTTAGTTCAAAAGCATCGTAATTTTAATAAATTTTACTAAAAAATTGCAATGTCACACTTGATTTTTTGCTATTTTCAGGTTATCCTATTTATGGTACATACAAGAAGTATATTTACAAGAATGTACACATTCTTGTAAATATACTTCTTTTTTACCTGTTCTTCATAGTTTCTTGGTGAAGACACTGCTGTTCTCTGCTGTATATATCAGCTCTGTATCTAAATGTCGCCAGCGGCATTCCGCATTTATGGGCCGCGGCTGTTCCTGTTATTTCCCCGGCTTTCCACCTGCCGTATATAACAGCAAAATTATCCGGCAGAGGCTTTCTCGGTCTTCCGAGCCTTACTCCTCTCGCTCTTGCCGCAGCTATACCTTCTGCCTGCCGCTGCTTTATATTCACACGTTCATTTTCTGCCGCAAACGAAAGTATCTGGAGCACAAGATCACTTATGAAGTTCCCCCGCAAGTCCTTTCCTCTTCTGGTATCAAGAAGCGGCATATCTATAACAACAATATCTATATATTTCTGCTTCGTGAGTATGCCCCACTGTACGAGTATTTCCTCATAATTTCTGCCCAGTCTGTCGATACTCTTGATATAAAGTATATCGCCTTTTTTAAGCACCTGTGTCAGCCGCTTGTACTGTACACGCTCAAAGTCTTTTCCCGACTGTTTGTCTGTAAATATGTTCTGCGGCTCGATTCCGAGATTGTTCATTGCTGCAAGCTGTCTGTCTTCATTCTGATCTTTTGTACTGACGCGAATATAACCGTAAGTATTTTTCAAATCAAACCCTCCCTTTTGTATATTTCTTCGTTTATTACAATACCACACAAAAGTACATACTCAGAACAAAATAACTTCAAAAAATTAAAAAGCATAGCTGTTT
>JAAWDW010000109.1 GCA_022793975.1 Bacillota bacterium | reverse complement strand
GTGGATCCGTCGAGGATTGATGTTAATATTCATCCCAATAAAAAAGAAGTAAAGTTTGATGATGCGGCGTTTATATCGGAACTTGTACGTGATGCGGTACAGGATGCTTTGGCAGTAAAAGAAGCAATTCCGCAGATCACGGATAAGAATTTGTTTAAGTTCAAGAATGCCGCGGACACGGCCTCGAATATAAAACGCTCTTCACAAGTGCCAACGCAACAATTAGGAGTCGCATTTACATCCGATGTTGCGGATACACGCGGATCTGCTGCGTATAACTTTGGCGAAAAGTTGAATGTGAAGGAAATAAGGGTAAAGGAAGAACAGATTGACATAAAAAACTTATTGTCAAATTTGCGCACAGAAGTAAACAGAGAAGAAAATAAAGACTCGGCGGCAGCAAGAGCTGAAGATACTGTGAATCCTGTGCCTGATGTACCAAGACCGTTTGATTTTTCATATCTTCGTCCGCTGGGCTCTATTTTCGGTACGTATATTCTACTTACAGACGATGATACTTTTTATATGATAGATCAGCATGCAGCGCACGAAAGAGTGTTTTTTGAAAAGCTTCTTCAGGAATATAAACGTGAAGAAAAAGTAAAACAGCCGATTATGATTCCGATTGTGATGAATCTGCCTTACGGGGCCGCCGAAAGTACAGGTGAAAGCTTGAAGAAGCTTGATGATATGGGTTTTGAAATTGAAGAATTCGGCCCCAGAACATATGCGGCTAAAGCAATTCCTATGTTTATGTCGCTTGCGGAGGCTGAGGATTTTCTGCGGTATTTTATCGATAATGTCGCTGATGATTCGCTTGTATTTGACAAAAACAAACTTGAAAAAATAATGATGAGCGCCTGCAAGGCGGCTGTAAAAGGCGGAGATTTGCTGAAAGACGAGGAAATAAATGAGCTTATGACTGAGCTTTCGCAGTGCGAGAATCCTTTTTCATGTCCGCACGGCAGACCAACATTCATAAGAATGAGAAAATACGAGATAGAAAAGATGTTTAAGAGGGTTTAATGGAAAGGCGCATAATAGTCGTTTGCGGGCCGACGGCCGTAGGTAAAACAAAATATGCGATAGAGATTGCAAGGGCGCTCGGCGGTGAAATAGTTTCCGCCGATTCGATGCAGCTTTACAAGTTTATGGACATAGGCTCGGCGAAGCCGTCGGCAGAGGAACAGAGCCTTTGCAGACATCATCTTGTGGATATGATAGATCCGAGAATGTCTTTTTCGGTGTCGCAGTTTCAGAAACTGGCGAAGGAAGCTATCGAGGATATATTTGCAAGAGGTCTGATGCCTGTTGTGGCAGGCGGAACGGGACTTTATGTTAATTCCCTTATATATGATATGGATTTTTCCGTGCCGCCGGGTGATACGGAAAGGAGAAAAGAGCTTTATGCGCTTGCGGAAGAGAGAGGAAATGAATATCTGCACTCTATACTTGCGGAAAAAGATAAGGAAGCGGCAAAACGTATACATCCTAATAACCTCAAAAAAGTTGTGCGCGCGATAGAAGCCGCGGAAAACGGCAGTAAAATCCCTGGTTTTGAACATTCGTTTGTTAAGACAACGGACTACGATGCTGCGCTTATCGGTCTTGAGCGTGAAAGAAGCGAGCTCTACGAGCGCATCAACAGGCGCGTTGATATGTTAATGGAAGCGGGTCTTGAAAATGAAGTGCGCGCGCTTTTCGATATGGGACTGACGGAAGACGATATTTCGATGAAGGGTATCGGATATAAGGAGCTTATCGGATATTTCCGGGGAAATTATGATATTGCCGAGGCGGTAAGGCTGATCAAGCAGAACACGAGACATCTTGCCAAACGCCAAATGACTTGGTTTAAACGATATAAAGATATAAAGTGGTTTAATATTTCCGAATACGAAGACGATGAAAATTGTACAGAGGTAATAGTAAATTGGCTGAGAAAATTATAAAAGTCCACAATAAGAGTGATAAACCGGACAATATTATCAAAAAAGAGTACGATATAAACAGCAGAAGCCGTGAGCTGGAAAAGGAGCTTCCGCCTTATCTTTCGGGATTTTTTGCGTATCTGCGCGGAAATGTACTGCCGATGACGAGGCTTGCTTATCTCTTCGACCTGCGGTTTTTCTTCCGCTATATAATCGCGGAACGACCCGATCTTACAAGTGCAGAGACGCCGCGGGAAATAAAACTGGGAGAACTGGGGCGGATACAGGCAGCTGATATAAATATGTACATAGATTACTGTCGCTCGTATGAAGTCGAAGAGGACGATATGATCTATGTGCACGAGAATACGAATAAAACACTGGCGCGCAAGAAATCGTCTGTTTCCGTGATGTTTAAGCAGCTTTACCGCGACGGACTTCTTGAAAAGAACATTACAGATGGTTTTAATCCGATAAGGGTGCAGAGACCGGGGGAACGGGAAATTAAGGCATTGCAGGATGACGAAGTGATGAAAATGCTCGACGCCGTGTCTACGGGAGCACATCTTACGGACAAAGAGCATGAATTCTGGGAAAAAACAAAAAAGCGTGACAAAGCGATACTTATACTTTTTCTCACATACGGACTCAGAATCTCGGAGTTGCAGCAGCTTAATGTCTCGTCGTTCAATTTTCAGCGCGGAGAGTTTAAAATATACAGAAAGCGAGCTAAGGAGTCGATAATGCCGCTTAACAAATCGGTGACGATGGTGATTGCTGATTATTTAAACAACGAAAGAGCGGATGACGAGAAAATAGATGAAGAAAACCGCGATGCATTGTTTCTGTCATTACAAGGTAAGCGGATGACGGAACGGGCAATACGCAATATGTGTAAGAAATACACATCAATAGGAATGGAAACAGGTTCGCACAAGACGGGATACAGCCCACACAAGCTGCGCGCGACGGCCGCTACAAGTCTTATAGGGCGTGGAAATTCTATATTTGATGTACAGGCTCTGCTCGACCATGAGCAAGTAACAACAACTCAGCTTTATGCAGCGCATAAGCAGAATGTAAAACGTGATCTAGTGCGCGGTATGGAATGGGAAGTAGAAAGACGTGAAGGAATTCCCGAAGATGATGAGATTTAAATTTGCATAAAGATTACTATAATTTTGTTATGTAAATTAAAATGACGGAATTAAAATATAAAATATCATATGAAAGGCAGACAAAAGATGCAAAGCAATACTTACAAATTACTTAATGAAGAATTCGGAATTGCGGAGAAAGTACTTGATGCTGTGGCAAAAGCCGAGGAAGATGTAAAGGAGTTATTTGATAATATAGATGACATCACGGCTTTCAATCAATATAAGGTATTAAAAGCATTCCAAAAGAACAGAATATCGGATATGCACTTTGGCTGGAATACAGGATACGGTTACGACGATCCCGGTCGTGAAGCGCTGGAAAAGGTGTATGCCGATGTTTTTCACACGGAAGCGGCGCTTGTACGCCCTATAATCGTAAACGGAACACACGCACTTACGCTTACTCTCACAGGTATCTTGAGACCGGGAGACGAGCTTATTTACTGTACAGGTGCGCCGTACGATACACTTGAAGAAGTTATAGGCCTGAGAGGTGAAGGTAAAGGCTCACTGAAAGAATTCGGTGTGTCATACAAGCAGGTGGAGCTTGCTTCTGACGGTTCTATAGACCTTCATGCTCTAGGTCGTGCAATATCTGCAAGCACGAGGATGGTAAGCATTCAGAGAGCTACGGGCTACAGCTGGAGAAAAGCGATAACAATAGATGAAATTGAAAGAACAGCGAAGTTTATTAAAGATATAAATCCGAACATAATAGTAATGGCAGATAACTGCTACGGTGAATTCCTTGATACAAAAGAGCCGACGGATGTCGGAGTTGATGTAATTGCAGGCTCACTCATCAAGAATCCGGGCGGCGGACTGGCGCTTACAGGCGGATATATTGCCGGAAGACAGGATCTTATAGACAACATAAGTTACCGTATGACATCGCCAGGAATCGGCGGAGAATGCGGACTTACATTTGGACAGAGTCGTACGATGTTTCAGGGATTTTTTATGGCACCGAGAGTAGTAAACGGAGCGCTTAAAGGCGCCGTGCTCTGCGGACGTGTGTTCGGAAACCTCGGCTTTGATGTCTGTCCTAAGCCTGAAGATACGCGTTCTGATATTATTCAGACCGTTCGTCTCGGATCTCCGGAGGCTGTTGTGGCATTTTGCCAGGGAATTCAAGCTGCTGCTCCTGTGGACGCACATGTAAAGCCTGAGCCGTGGGATATGCCGGGATATGAAGATCAGGTGGTAATGGCTGCGGGAGCATTTGTTCAGGGTTCATCAATCGAGCTTTCGGCAGACGCGCCGATAAGGCCGCCTTACAATGTGTATTTCCAGGGTGGACTTACTTACGAGCATTCAAAATTCGGAGTTATTATGGCTCTGCAGACACTTTATGAAAAGGGCTTAGTATCTTTATAGATGCAAAGCGGTTTAAATAATAAAAGGTTTATTTACAGGGGTTAAGATTATTATGGAGAAGAGAACTAAGGAAAGGTTAAAAAAGCTTATTATATGGCTTAAATTCGGGCTTCTCATCGTTATTGTCGTGGTAGTCCCACTTGTAGTGTATTTTAATTACCGCGAACTTATCGATGATTTTGGGTCGCTGGAAAAGATAAATATGTTTCTTTCGCGGCATAAGGTCGAGAGTATTTTCGTGTATCTGGGACTTCAAGTCGCACAGATTGTTATATGCATTCTGCCGGGGCAGGTGCTGCAGGTTGCGGGTGGCTATGTGTTTCATTTTGGACTCGGATTTTTGCTGACGATGATAGGCGCGGCTATCGGTACAGTACTTACATTTTATATTGCCCGTGTGCTCGGAAAGGACGCAATGTATCTTATTTTCGGTGAAGAAAAGCTTAATAAATATATAGATAAATTGAACAGCAAACGTGCGCTTTTGTTCATCCTTGTTATGTATCTTATACCGGGGATACCAAAAGATTTGTTTGCATATGCTATAGGAGTATCGAACATGCGTTTTATGCCGTTTCTCATAGTTTCGCTCATAGGAAGAGCACCGGCAATGATGGGTTCGGTAATTATGGGTGCAATGCTGGAAACGGGCAGTTATACAGGGGTGATAATTCTCTTTGCCATAGCGGTGATACTATGCATTTTAGGCGCTTGGAAGCATAAACAACTGCATGAATGGATAGATAAAAAGTATGTAAAAATGATGAAATTATAATATAGAAACAAAATTTACAGTTATTACTGTATACAGGTAAGCATACATTTTACGGTGTATGCTTGTTTTATAAGTGTTTGTTTTTGTTCTCAAACATTGCGAACATTTGTTTAAAAATCTTGTTGACAACGAACGGATATTCTGATATTATAATATTGCGAACATTTGTTTATAGAAGTTAACAGGAGGAAATATAAATGAAAACAGCTAAAACCTACAGAATTAAATCAAGGTTAAGGTTTACAGTTTTTGTAGCACTTATGATTATAATTACAGTAAGTAGCGCCAATACCATTCTCGGTGTTTATGATGCATCGAGCCTTACTGTTAAGGAATATAAAATTGTTGAGATTTCTTCCGGAGATACTCTGTGGCATATTGCCAAGGAATATATGCCTTCAGATATGGATACCCGTAAAGCTGTTCATCAAATCTGTAATTTAAATGATATTACCGCAGCTGATTTATATCCGGGTCAAACTATACAGATACCTGTTTATCATTAAAAAAGATTTTACTGTTTAATGTATTCTGCAATTGTTGTTTTGTAATTTGACAGCACAGTTGTATATAATGAAAGCACTTTTTTGGATACTGCAGAGATTTACGCTCACATAAAACAAAATTCAAGGTATAACTTATCGATGTTACCCCAAAAAATCGCTTAAATCGAAAATTAGAGCCTCGTTTTTTGAAAGCATTGAAATTTCAACGATTTGAGGTCGTTTATTGTATAAAAATAAAAAATCAGTAAAGGAGAACGACTTTTATGGATAAAAAACAATATGTATGTCCTAAATGCGGTAATACGCATTTTGAGAGTGATCAGTTTCAGGCAACAGGCGGAAACTTTGCAAAGATATTTGATGTACAGAATAAGAAGTTTATAACAGTTACTTGTACAAAATGTGGATATACAGAACTGTATAAAGGAAAAGGCAGCAGCGGCTGGGATATATTAGATTTTCTAACGGATTAAAATAAAAATATTATAGTTGACAATAATTAAATTATGTTAATGTATAAATTGAATATGGTCAACTATTGAAAATGAGAAGCTGATATGAAAAATATCAAATTTAAGTGTTTTTTGTATTAACTATTCCGAAAATCAGCATTTTAGGAATAGTTATATATCTTTCAAAAAGGGCTTTTAACGCCCCTTTTCCTTAAATCATAAAAACCCTGCAAATTAGCAAACATCTAATCTGTTATATTCTTTTGTATTTATTTTAATATTTTTAAATCAATTATCTTATTGTGTCAAGATAACTCTGCAATATAATAACTGCTGCCTGTTTGTCAATTACTTCTTTGCGCTTACTGCGTCTGACGTCGGCTTCGATGAGAACTCTTTCTGCCATTACGGTTGTAAGACGTTCATCTTGAAATATAATTTCTATATCTGCCATTCCGGAACTTTTCAGTTTGTTTCCAAGCATTACGGTAAACTCACGAACTTTTTCTGTCTGCGGGCTATCTGTACCGTCAAGTTTTAGCGGCAGTCCAACGATTACGGTGTCACAATTATACTCTTTTATGTAATCCATTATTTTTCCGCAGTCTTTTCTTATACCTATGCGATCTATTGTTGTTATACCCTGAGCTGTCAGAAGCAGTTCATCACTTATAGCAACGCCGATAGTCTTATCACCTACGTCAAGCCCTATTTTTCTCATTTATTTTCTCCGTTTTATTTTATGCGATACAATCCATTTATAAATACACAAAAATAAAGCGGACTTAAATGTCCGCTTTAAATACGTTATTTTTTTAAAAATGACCTAAGCAGCTCCTCTACCAAATCATCACGTTCGATATGTCTTATAACATTTCTCGCGTTGTTATGGCTTGTGATATATGAAGGATCGCCTGAAAGTATATATCCTACCATCTGATCGATGGCGTTATAGCCCTTTTCATCCAAAGCTTCATAAACTGTCTTCAGTATATCTTCGGTTGTTTTAAGCTCGCCTTTATCTGCGGCATTAAACATAATAGTATTTCTCTCCAACTTCCCGCTCTCCTTTCTGCAGCCTAACTAAATTATACACATAGCCATAAAAAAGTACAACTCATTTTGTGTTATTTAACATATCTGTAATATTACTTTATAAGTGATTTAGCTACTGCAAATGCAGCATCAATCTTTGATGGATCCTTTGCCCCGGCTTGTGCCATATCAGCTTTACCGCCTCCGCCTCCGCCTGCTGCAGCGGCAATTTGCTTGATCATATTGCCTGCGTGATAGCCTTTATCAAGAAGATCATCAGTTATGGAAACGATAAATGTAACTTTTCCGTCTGTTTCTGCGGCGAAGACCATGATAACATTCTTATTTTCTTTCTTTATATCATCAGAAATCGTACGCAGATCGTCCACACTCGCATCTGTAAACTTTTTCGTTATGAGTTTAATACCGTTTATAATTTCGGCCGTGTCAATTATCTCGCCTGCAGCGCTGTTCATTTCAGCTTTTTTAAGTTCTGCAAGTTCTTTTTTTGCAGCTTTAAGTTCTTCATTTATTGAAGTTATTTTTTCAAGCAGCAGTGAAGTATTTGTCTTGAGAATATCTGCAGCTGACTTTATAATGTGCTCTTCATCAGATGCCATATCAAGAATACTTGTTCCGGTAATGGCATTTATTCTTCTTACACCCGCGGCAACACCATTTTCGGAGAGAATTTTAAATGCACCAATTTGTCCGGAGTTTGTCACATGAGTTCCGCCGCAAAGTTCTTTGGAGAATTCACCAATGGAAACTACTCGTACTTCACTTCCGTATTTTTCGCCGAACAGTGCGGTAGCACCGCTCTTTGAAGCTTCATCCATTGACATAACTTCTGTTGTTACCGGTATAAACTTCATAATTTCATCGTTTACGATCTTTTCAATTTCTCTGAGCTTGTCTTCAGGGATAGCTTCAAAATGTGTAAAGTCGAATCTGAGGCCACCTGCTTCAACGCTTGAACCTGCCTGTGCAACATGATCTCCAAGCACAATTTTGAGTGCTTTCTGAAGAAGGTGTGTTGCAGTATGGTTTCTTGCGGCAGCATTTCTTGTAGGCACACAAACTTCAAGTTTTACATTATCACCAATATTAAGTGTTCCGTTAATAACGTCTATTCTGTGAATGAATACATTCTGAAGCTTTGTAACTTCAAGTACATCGGCTTCAAAACCATTATCTCCGTAAATTTTTCCTGTATCGGAAGCCTGTCCGCCGCTTTCAGCATAGAAAGGTGTTTTATCAAGGGCTATTCTCCCTGTATCACCGGCACTTATACTTTCACTTGCTTCTCCACCGAGGAAGATAGATTCGACTTTTCCGTTTCCTGAAAGAGTTTCATATCCGATAAATTCGGTAGCTTCGATATTAAGTCCTTGTCCTACCGATTCTTTCCAGCCTGCTTCTTCACCTTCACGTCTTGCGGCTCTTGCCTGCTCTTTCTGATGTTCCATATTTTTGGTGAAACCGTCGACATCGGCTGTACATCCGTTTTCTTCGAGAATTTCCTGAGTAAGTTCAATCGGAAATCCGAATGTATCGTAAAGTTTAAATACTTTGTCTCCGGACAGCACCGTTTCTGAGTTGGCTTTAAGATCGTCAATGTATTCGTTAATGATGACAGTGCCCTGATCTATGGTCGATGCAAATTTTTCTTCTTCTATTGAAATAATCTTATAGATGTAGTCGCTCTTTTCAACGAGTTCGGGATAGGCGCTGCCTGATGTTTCGATAACAGTTTTAGAAATATCTGCAAGGAAAGAACCCTCGATACCGAGAATTTTTCCGTGCCGTGCAGCTCTTCTTAAAAGTCTTCTTAAAACATAACCGCGTCCTTCGTTAGAAGGTATTATACCGTCACCTATCATAAATGTTACTGAGCGAACGTGATCTGTAATAAGACGTATGGAAACATCGGTTTTTGCTTTTCCGTCGCAGTACTCAACACCTGCTTTTGCAGTAACTGTTTCAAGTACAGCTCTTATAGTGTCAATATCAAATATCGAGTCAACACCCTGCATAATGCATGCGATTCGCTCAAGCCCCATACCTGTATCTATATTTTTATTTTCGAGATTGCTGTATTCACCATTTTCTTCTTTTGAAAACTGAGTAAATACATGATTCCAGAATTCAATATATCTGTCGCAGTCACATCCCGGTTTGCAATCCGGACTGCCACATCCGTATTCAGGACCTCTGTCAAAATACATTTCTGAACAAGGTCCGCAAGGTCCGAGGCCTATTTCCCAGAAATTATCATCTCTTCCCAGTCTTACAATACGTTCTTCCGGCAGTCCAAGCTTTTTCCATATTTCAACTGCTTCATCGTCATCTTCATATACGGTAGCCCAGATTTTTTCAATAGGCATTTTGAGCACTTCAGTAATAAATTCAAAGCCCCAGGTGAGTGATTGTTCTTTAAAATAATCGCCGAATGAGAAATTCCCCAGCATTTCAAAGAAAGTACCGTGTCTTGCCGTAATTCCTACATTTTCTATATCGCCTGTTCTTATACACTTTTGACATGTTGTAACTCGTTTTGACGGAGGCACTTCTGTTCCCGCAAAATACGGCTTAAGCGGAGCCATACCGCTGTTTATAATTAAAAGACTCTTGTCACCGGCGGGCGGTACAAGCGAAAAACTGTTTATTCTGTAATGTTCCTTACTCTGGTAGAAACTTAAAAATTTTTCTCTGATTTCATTTAATCCTAATTTTTCCATATGTATGTCCTCCTAAAATTACAGGCATAGCTTATTTTTTAATTATATCATAGAAGACAATCATTTAAAAGAAAAAAATGTAAAAAAACGGGAAAGGAAATATTCCCTTCCCGCTTTACTTTAGCCAATCGTTTCGCCTATGGATTTGATAGCTTTTCCCAGTTCTTTGGAAACTCCCGAAAGTTCATCAGCCGCTTTTCTCATACCTGCTTCCAGTTCGGAATGGTTTTTATGCGGTGTCATCATATATGCCGCAGCTCCTGCAAGTCCGCCGAGAATACCGATTGTAAGTGCGCTTTTTCCAATGTCCATATTTAAAAATCTCCTTTTCTTTATTTTTGTGATTATTTTGCCCTGCCAAGCGTTTTTTTATGTTAAAATTAAAAACACAGAGTAAAGAACTTTTTAACAAGGAGCAAAAATGGAAAAAGTTTTATTGGGAAATACAGGAATTAAAATTTCAAAAGTTGGTTTTGGAGTACTTACAATCGGAGAAACACAGCTCAATCTTAGAGAAGATGAAGGAAGTGAGATCATATCATATGCTGTATCGAAAGGAATTAATTTATTTGATACAGCCGAATATTACAATACATATAGATATATGGCGAAAGCTTTTAAACAAAACAGCGATAATCTTGTAATTTCCAGCAAATCTATGGCAAATACAGGCAAGTGGATGATGAACGCTGTTGAAGACGCAAGAAAAGCATTGGACCGTGATATAATAGATATTTTTATGCTTCATGAAGTCAGAGGCCTTTGGGATCTGCCCTGGAGAAGAGGTGCGCTGGAAAAGCTGATTGAACTTCGGGAAAAAGGAATTATAAAAGCAGTCGGAATATCGACACATCATATAGAGGTCTGCGAAGAAGTATCGAAAATGGCAGATGTGGATGTTGTATTCCCTCTTATAAATTTTCGCAGTCTCGGTATCAGAAAAGGTGATGGTTTCGGTACAGCGGAAGAGATGGCATCAGCTATTAGAAAATGTGCAGATGCGGGAAAAGGCGTGCTCGGTATGAAAGCATTCGGAGGCGGCAATCTTACAGGAAGTTACAGGGAAGCGCTTGATTATGTTTATGGTCTTAAAGGAATGGAAGCCGTTATGATAGGTTTCGGCAAAAAACGTGAAGTAGATGATATATGTGATTATATTGAAGGCAGGATGAGCAAAGATTATGCGCCTGATGTTTCCCAAAAGCGAATGCACATAGATCTCGGTGACTGCGAAGGATGCGGCTCGTGCGTCAGCCGCTGCACGTCAAAAGCAATATCGCTGAATAAAGAAACGGGACAAGCGGAAATAAATCACAGCTTATGCCTTACTTGCGGCTACTGTGCTCCCGTTTGCCCCGAAAGAGCTATTATAATGCTTTGATTTAATAAATATGCAAGAATTTTACAGTGATTTTTGTATCCTGCCGCCGCCGAGAATAATATCGCCGTCATAGATGACGAGCGATTGTCCGGGTGTCATTGCCCTCTGCGGCGTTTGAAATCTGACGGTAAGTATTCCTTGCTCCGCGTCAAAAGCCGCAATCTCGGCGGCGGCTCTCGGCGCGGCGTATCTGACTTTTGCAGTCAGATTTTTTGTCTGTATTTGTTCTGGCAGCGCCGCACTTCCCGTCTCCGTAAAAAACAGATCTTCTACGTATACGCTGCTTTTAAAAAGTTCTTCGTTGTCTCCAAGTGTTACGGTATTATTTTCATTGTCTATATTTGTTATGAATACAGGATGACCGAGTGCAATACCAAGTCCTTTTCTCTGCCCTATAGTGTAGTTTACAAGGCCTTTGTGGTGTCCGAGAATATTTCCGTCTTTATCAATGAAATTTCCTTCTTTTATTTTGCAGCTGCTGTCAAAATCTTTTATAAAATCGACATAGTCTTTGCCGTTTTCTATGAAACATATTTCCTGGCTGTCGGATTTTTCAGCGGACGAAAAACCGTTTTCACGAGCGATATTTCGTACATCTTCTTTATCTGCAAATTCTGCAAGCGGAAGAATAAGGCGCTTGATAATTTCACTTGGTAATCTGTAAAGCATATAGGATTGGTCTTTTTTGCTTTCTATAGCGGAGATGTAATATGTATCGCTTTTGTCATCGTATACTGTTCGTGCATAGTGTCCGGTTGCGATATACGGCGCATCCAAAGCATCTGCGGTTTCTTTGAGCAGCCGGAATTTTATATTCGGGTTGCATATTACGCACGGATTAGGTGTTTTGCCAAGCTTGTATTCACAGCAGAAGTCAGACATAACGATATCTTTGAACTCGTGTGATGCATCTTTATATATGAACTTATCATCACTGAAATATGTTTTGCTGCTCTGATGTTTGTCTGAATTCGGAGAAGTCTCCGCAGCTTGTTTTTTTTCATATGAGTCGTACGCTTCGCGCAGGGCACCGTACGCTTCTTTACGTTCGCCTTCGTTTCCCTCGTGTATGTTAAAATACATGCCGTATACGTCAAAACCTTTTTCAAGAAGCAATAAAGCAGCGGTTGTACTGTCTACACCGCCGCTTATTCCCAGAACTATTTTATTATTTTTCATTTTTTGTTCCGTAATCATTTTACACAAAACTTTATTATTCTTCTATTATCTCTTCGTCATCATCGTCTGCATTAGGGTCGAATCCTTCAAGACCGGCATAAGTCTTACCGTTCTTTTCCGCATAGTCGTAGATCGCACACTTAATAGCGTGATCTGCAAGTACCGAGCAGTGAAGTTTTATAGCAGGAAGTCCGCCAAGTTCGTCAACAATATCCTTGTTTGTGATAGCAAGGGCTTCGTCTATAGTCTTTCCTATAATCATTTCCGTTGCCATACTTGATGAAGCGATAGCGCTTCCGCAGCCGAATGTCTTGAATTTTGCATCAGTGATTACATCGTTGTCAACCTTTATTGTAATCATCATCATATCTCCACATACGGGACTGCCGTATGTACCGGAACCGTCAGGATTTTCAATCTCTCCCACATTTCTCGGATTCATAAAATGATCCATTACTTTATCATTATACAGTGCCATTTAAGCTACCAACCTTTCTTTGAATTTACTGATGAAATGCCTCTTAATGTTTCGATAATTTCGACAAGACAGGAAACAACATAGTCAATATCTTCTTTTGTTGTGAAGTCACCTACTGTGAAACGAAGAGTGCCGTGAATCTGTTCGACAGGGATGCCGAGTGCCGAAAGTACATGTGACGGAACAAGAGATGTGGAAGAACATGCCGAACCCGTTGATACAGAAATACCTTTTGCATCAAGCATAAGAAGCATTGCTTCGCCTTCGATATACTCAAATGTGAGATTTGCATTGCCAGGATGTCTGTATTCCATACTTCCGTTTACTTTTACATTCGGAATTTTTTTAAGAACTTCGTCTATGAGATAGTTTCTGAGTTCGCTGCAGTGTTTTACATGAGATACAAAATTTTCTCCTGCAAGCTCCGCAGCCTTTCCAAAACCGATAATGCCGGGAAGATTTTCCGTACCTGCTCTTCTCTTATTTTCCTGTGCGCCGCCGTGAAGATAATTTGAGATCTTGACTCCGCGTCTTATATACAAAGCGCCGACGCCTTTGGGACCATAAATCTTGTGCGATGACATCGACATAAGATCTATACCCATATCCTTGACATCAATAGGAATATTGCCAAGAGCCTGTACAGCATCTGTGTGGAAAACAATGCCGTGTTTCTTTGCAATAGCTCCGATCTCTTTGATAGGCTGTACTGTACCTATTTCGTTGTTAACAGTCATTATACTTATGAGAATGGTTTTATCGGTAATGGCTGCTTCAAGCTCGTCAAGCTTTATTCTTCCGTCGGGACCTATGCCAAGATAAGTAACTTCGTAACCGTGCTTTTCTAAAAATTCGCATGAATGAAGCATAGCGTGGTGCTCTATTTTAGTAGTAATTATGTGATTCCCCTTATCTTTAAGAGCATCTGCGATACCAAAAACAGCCCAGTTGTCGCTCTCTGTACCGCCCGCATTGAAAAAGACTTCGGCGGGGTCGGCGTTTATAAGTTTTGCGACCTGAGTCCTAGCATGTGTAATGGCATCCTTAGATTCAAGTCCTATTCCGTATATGCTCGACGGATTGCCGAACTGCTCCGTAAAATAAGGAAGCATTGCATCCAGAACTTCTTTTTTTACCGGTGTTGTGGCCGAATAATCCAAATATACTTGTCGCATAATGTGCTCCTTTGTTTTCTTAAAATATCACTTAATATTATACCAAAATATGCTTATGTTAAAACAAATTTTTAATCAATAGGTGTAAAATTCGACAAAACAAGTTTATCGTTGTCTTTTTTGATAACAATGTAGTAACGGCTTGTCATAGTATAATCTTCTCCGAGTCCGGAAACTTCCCAGCATATTTCCGTTTCGTATGTATCACTTCCTAGTATGCTATGTTTTTTTTCAAGTGATGTAAATATCATTTTTTCGACTATATCCACCTCTGTTCCTTCCCATTCGCGAAGACCTTTTATATCTTCGCTTAAGATCGGATACGTTTCAATAGCGGAAAGTTCGCTTTCCGCTTTTTCTTCATCTATCAGACCGTAATAACAGTCCTGAAGAATTCTCGTCCTTTCCTTCAGTATGTATTTTATTTCTTCATTTTCATTGTGTCCTGCAAATCCTGAAAATAAAGTGAAAAAGATAACGAGCACTGCAGGAACAAAAAGTAAATTGTAATATTTTCTGAAAGTTATCATATAATTGTACCTCCCGAAAATATTTTAAAATAAAAAGGGCAAGAAACTTGTAAATTCCTGCCTTTAAACGAATTTTTATTTCTATTTTTTTCGACTAATTTTTATGCTTGACGGGTTCTCCGTTTTCATCGACAATTACTATATTGTCGAGCTGTGACTTAAGGTTTGCCTTAAAGGCATCTATGTACTGTCTTCTCAGGGTCTGCTGTTCCAGTCGTTCCTCATCTGTAAGTCCTTCTTCTTTTTCTTTGTGCGCAAGTTCGTTTATTCTGTCGATCATTTCCTGTGTAATCATATCGGCTGTTATTTCCTTTCCAATCTTAATTTATCTGCAACTATTGCGATGAATTCACTGTTTGTAGGTTTTCCTTTGTCCTCGGCAACAGTGTATCCGAATAAACTGTTTATGGTTTCTATTTTGCCTCTGTTCCAGGCTACTTCTATAGCATGCCTTATTGCTCTTTCGACTCTGCTCGGCGTTGTTTTGTTCCGTTTTGCGATGGCGGGATAAAGTTCTTTTGTAACTGCAGAGAGCATGTCCATATCGTCTACGACCATGGATATTGCATCGCGAAGATACTGGTAACCTTTTATATGCGCAGGTACACCTATTTCATGTATCATATTTGTAATATCTATTTCCAGATCGCTGTTTTGTGCGTATCCTACATTTTGTCTGCTTTTATTTCCGGTATTCTTGCAGAACTGTTCTTCGTTTCCCGAAAGCTGTCTTATTCTTTTAAGTAGAATTTCGAGACTGAAAGGCTTAACCACATAATATTCGGCACCAAAATCGATGGCTTTTTGTGTAATGCTTTCTTGACCGACGGCGGACAGCATTACAATTTTGGGATGCACTGGAATATCGCTGTTGTTTAGCGACTCCAGCACCCCAAGTCCGTCAAGATGCGGCATTATCATATCTAAAATAAGTATTTCCGGCAAATATTTTTCGACACACGCAAGTGTTTCGACTCCGTCGTGAGCTACAAATACAATTTCTATATTTTCTTGAGAATTAAAGAAATCTATGAGAATATCGCAGAAATCTTTATTGTCGTCGGCAATGCCGAGGCGTATTTTATTCATTTTTCCCTCCCTCGCAAGCAACCTGCATATAATATGTCAGTGTTACAG
>JAAWDW010000108.1 GCA_022793975.1 Bacillota bacterium | reverse complement strand
GCATTACGCCTTCTTTAAACGAACGGATCCTGGCAGGATCGCGCGAAAGATACCAGGCTACGAATATTATCGCCGATATTTTAGCAAATTCACCAGGCATAAATGTTATCTTCCATACTCCTATCCACCTGGTCGCATTATTACGCGTAACTCCGAGCGGCGTGAATATAAGCACGAGCATAACTATACTCACAATCATTATAGGTTTGGCAAATTTCTCGTAAATCCTGTAATCCACAGTCGCGAGAAACAGCATTATTATGAGTCCTGATGCCGCCCATATCACATCTCTTTTCAGATAATGATACTGATCTCCGTATTCGTTTATCGAATAGTAGTAACTGGCGCTGAACACCATTATGACACCAAATATCACAAGTGCGAGCGTCAGTATTACAAGCATAAAATCGCCCGACTTCATATTAGCATTTTTTAAACTTCTTTTTTTACGCTCTGCCATTACTTCCCTCTTGTCGATAAATTATTTTTGCCGATCTATGCTCCAAGCCTGTATACACAATTTTTAAAGTGTTCTCCCCTCTGCTCAAAGCACGTGTACATATCCCAACTTGCACATGCGGGAGAAAGAAGCACCGTATCCCCTTCCTGCGCAAGTTCATATGCTTTATTCACACATTCATCCATATCTCTGCACATAATGCAATTTGTAAATCCCAGCTCTTCTGCCTGTTCTTTTATCTTCTGCGCCGTTTTACCCAGCAGCATCATGTACTTTACTTTGCCGCCGAACGCTCCTATAAACTCTTTGTAATCCGAGCCTTTGTCATATCCCCCTGCAATAAGTATAATATTTCCGTCTATCGCCTGTACTGCTTTTATTGAGGAGTCCGGATTTGTACCTTTGGAATCGTTAACAAAACGTATTCCGTCGACAGTGCCCACATATTCTATCCTGTGCTCAACACCTGTAAATGCACGTACCGCATTTCCGATAGTCTCGGCATCTATGCCGGAAAAAAATGATATTGCTGCCGCTGCCAGTACATTTTCTACATTGTGAGTCCCCGGTATCCTCAGCTCACATACTCCGCATATATCGTGAATTATGCTTTTTTCATCCTTTATTACTATGCGACCGTTTTTTACAAATGCTCCGAAATCAAGCTCTTCAAGCCTGGAAAAAGGCACGATTTTTGCTTTCGTATTTTCTGCCAGCTCACATACTGTTTTATCATCGTAATTTATAACAGCGTACTGATTCTCATCCTGATTTTCCATTATTCTTGCTTTTGCAAGACCGTAATTTTCCATGGTCTTGTGACGGTTTAAATGATCCGGTGTAAGATTAAGTACTGCCGATATCTCAGGTTTAAATTCTTTAGTAGTTTCAAGCTGAAAACTGCTGGTTTCCGTTACAAGCCACGCATCGTCTTCCGCAGATATCGCTGCAGATATCACAGCGACGCCTATGTTCCCCACAACATATGTTTTTCTCTTTGCCGCTTTGAATATCTCTCCTGTAAGCGTTGTAGTTGTAGTCTTTCCGTTTGTTCCCGTTATTGCCGCATATTTTCCGTGTCCGAGTCTGTATGCAAGTTCGAGTTCACCGACTATTTCAGCTCCCTTTTTCTTTCCTTCTTCTATGAAATGAAGGTCCGGAGGTACTCCTGGACTCAGTATTATCATATCGAAAGCACCCATATCTGAAGGCTCGCAGCCGAAACAGCATTTTACATTCCTGCCCTTAAGGAAGCTGACAAGATGCGCGTCCATTTCTCTCTCGCTCTTACTGTCCTGTACCGTAACCTCTGCGCCGAGCGCTGTCATCGCCTGAGTTGCCGCTATTCCGGATTTACCCATTCCTACTACCAATACGTGTTTATTTTCCATCTTATTCATATTCATTACCTCTTTTTATCCCCGTATATATCTAAAGTGCGGCAAGTCCGACGACGCAGCATGCAAGCGCTGCCATCCAAAACAAGGCTACAACTGTTTTTTCTCCAAGCCCGCAAAGCTCAAAATGATGATGCAGCGGCGCCATTTTAAATACTCTCTTTCCCGTCATTTTAAATGAAGCTACCTGAATTATAACGGAAAGGGCTTCCGCAACATATACAAGCCCCGCAACAGGGAGAAGCAAAGTCATATTCATAACTATTGCTGCTGTTGCCAGCCCTCCTCCGAGAGCCATAGAACCTGTATCTCCCATAAATATCTTTGCCGGATTTTTGTTAAATACAAGAAATCCGAGACAGGCACCGCAGAGTGCGGAGCAGAAGAGCATCGGCATTTCGAACATAAACGCCGACGCCGCTACCGCAAAGAAAAGAGAAACAATGGACGTAACTCCCGACGCAAGACCGTCGAGTCCGTCCGTGAGATTTACACTGTTTGACATTGCCACTATTACAAAAGCTATAAAAGGTATATACCATATACCGAAATCAATATACTCTCCGATAAACGGAATATACACGACTGTTCCCGTTATGGTGTAATTTGCCATATACCAGGCTATGCCCACGCTTATTATTATCTGCAGCACGAGTTTCTGCCACGCACGTAGACCCAGATTCTGATGCTTCGCTATCTTCTCGTAATCGTCAAGAAAACCGAGTGCGCCGAAGAGAATAAACGCTATACTTATAACGGCAAACTCACTTCCAAAACTGTGCCGTGTCCATACCGTAAATATGAATATGAACATTGTCGCACCTATTATGGCAAGGCCTCCCATACTCGGCGTCCCTGCCTTTTTCATATGCGACTGCGGTCCGTCCTCCCTTATATTCTGACCCGCATGCTTATTCTGCAGTATCGGTATCAGCAGGCTCGTAAAGGTGACGCCTACAAGAAATGCCATAATTATTACAAATCCTATCTGAACATAACCCATGCTATTACCTTTTATTCCTTACTCCAAGATTTTTTTCACAACAGTTTCCATAGCCATTCCCCGTGATCCTTTTACAAGAATAACATCGCCCGATTTTACGATATCGCTCATAACCTCAAAGAAATCGTCTTTCTCCGCAAAATGCCTTACGTTTTCTTTTCCCAGATACTCCGCCGCCCCTTCACATGTAAAGCGCGACTGCTCACCTATGCCGGCCACAAACTCAACACCGCTCATACCCGCATACCTTCCGACTTCACTGTGGTAATCACTGCTTCTAGGTCCGAGATCAAGCATATCGCCGAGAATCGCAATCTTTCTTACACCTTTTGTGTTCATCAGTACATCTATTGCCGCGCGCACAGCGGGAGGGCTTGCATTGTATGTATCATCTATTACTTTTATCCCGTTTGCACCTCTTATATTCATCCTTTTTTCGGCGGTTTTAAGGTTTAAAAGTTCGGCTCTTGCCTCTTCTGCCGATACTCCCGCAATATTTGCGGCCGCTATCGCCAGCGAAGCGTTTATAACATTATGTTCGCCCGGAACACTGAGTGAAAATTTCTCCATTTTTCCGCCGTATTCAAGTGAAAATTCCATTCCGTTTTCACCGTTGTTTACTGTATTAGATATTATAAAATCACTCTTCCCGTCATTACCCGCACTGAGCAGCCTATAACTGCCCGCAGCGCTTTTTTTCGTGAGTACATCTCCGCCGTCCCATATTATCAGAGTATTCGTTTCATCAAGGAAATCCGTAATCTCAAGCTTTGCTGCCAGTATACCTTCGCGGCTTCCGAGACTTTCTATATGTGATACACCGACATTTGTTATCACTGCTATATCGGGTTTAACTATTTCCGCCATTTGATGTATTTCACCTGCTACATCCATACCCATTTCAAAAACTGCAGCTTCATCGTCCTCATGAAGACTGAGCACTGTCAAAGGCAGACCTATCAGATTATTTCTGTTTACCGGAGTTTTATGCGTCTTGTATTTAACCGAGAGTATCGCATGTATCATATCTTTTGTCGTTGTTTTGCCGTTACTGCCTGTTACCGCTATCTTTATTATATCGAATTTTTCCATATAATATTTCGCGAGATCCCGCAGTGCCTTCTCTGCATCGGATACGATTATCACTGCTCTGTCGGGGAATCTTTGCGAAACATCACAAGCCTTTTCTCTGTCTGTCATAACCGCACATACCGCTCCGTTTACAAATGCAGATGCGACATAATCGTTTCCGTCAGATTTTTCTCCGGTAAGCGCAAAAAAGCAGTCTCCTGCTTTCATCACGCGCGAATCCATTTCAACGCCCGACACATCAGCATTTCCGTCTCCTGCCGTAAGTTCTCCGTTCACAGCTTGTTTTATCTCATTTACCGTAAGCTTTTTCATAACAGCTCCCTTAATATTTCTCTATCATCAAAATGTTTCTTTTGTCCGGCTATTATCTGGTATGTTTCGTGTCCTTTGCCGGCCGCAACTATTATATCTCCCGGTCTTGCCAGCATCACTGCTCTTGACAGTGCGCTTCGTCTGTCTTCCGTCACCGAATATTCCGCTCCTGCGGCATACACTCCTTCTTCTATCTCCGCTATTATATCGAGCGGATCTTCGCTTCTCGGATTGTCACTCGTTATTATCGTGTAATCGGAAAGTTCTCCTGCGATCCTTCCCATAACGGATCTTTTCCCTCTGTCTCTGTCTCCACCGCAGCCAAATACAGTTATTATTCTGCCGTGTTTCATATTATCGTCCGTGTCCCGTACTTCCCTGACCGTTGTCAGCAAATTTTCAAGAGCATCAGGAGTATGTGCATAATCACATATAGCCGCTATATGTTTCTTTTCATTTGTTATTACTTCAAATCTGCCCGGCGCTCCTTCAAATTCGGCAAGTGCTTCTTTTGCCACGGCTACATATTCTTTGCCGCCGTATGCTGCCGTAAGCGCCGCTGCTGCAAGAGCATCGTATATATGATGTCTTCCCGGTCTCTTAAGTGAAAACTTCTCTGCAATTTCAGCGTCTCCGAAGACGCTTTTGCCGATTGTCACATCGAATTCACTGCCGAAAAACCCCTCACGTTTTATGTGGGCTGCAAAATCCGCTTCTCCGTATATTGAAACAGTAAAAATCCGCAGATTTTTCTTTTCTTCTTTAAGTTCACCGAATAATCTCTTTCCGTAAGCATCGTCAATATTGATTATTGCCGAATCCAGCGTTTTAAAATCAAATAATTTCTTTTTTGTTAAATAATAATCCTCCATACTTTTATGATAATCAAGATGATCACGCGTCAAGTTCATAAAGGCCGCATATTTTACAGGCGTATCCGCCGTTCTTCCCTGAGCAAGCGCGTGGGACGATACTTCCATAACCATTATATCTATTCCCTGCCGTTGCGCTTCTTTCATATATTCTCCAAGTGTTTCTCTGCCCGGTGTTGTATTTATCGCTTCGTATGTCTTATTTCCTATCCTATGTGTTACTGTTCCTATAAGCGCACATTCTTTTCCGGCTTTTTTAAATATGTCAGAAACCATATACGCTGTTGTTGTCTTGCCGTTTGTTCCCGTAATCCCAAAAATCTCAGTCACACAAGTCACTCCCTATATATGTATACTGTACCTCCTGTTTCAAGCTTTTCCCCTGCTTTAGGATATTGATCCACTATAGTGAAATCGCTCTCATTGTCAGCTTCCGTAACGGCAGGTGATATTACATAGTTGAGAGATGCCCCGCCAATAAGTCCTATCGCAGTACTAAACGATGCGTTTGTTACGTCCGGCACCACGCTCATCTTGCTGTTTATCTGATCGAGTTCTTCCTGTGTATATTCAGGCTGTATCTGCAGATATCTAAGTGTATCTTCAAGTATCATTTTTGCACCCGGCGCCGCAGTCTGACTTCCGAATTTAACGCCCTTAGGATTATCTACTACTACAAGAATAGCTATCTGCGGATCATCCATCGGCGCCATACCTACAAATGAAGAATATGTTTCCTCACTATATCCGCCCGCCGCAGCTTTATTTGCGGTACCAGTCTTTCCGCCGATGCGGTATCCCGGTATCTTAGCGGTACCGCCGCCGCCTTCGGCAACTACAGATTCCATTATAAGGCACATTTCCGATGCTGTTTTTTCCGAAACCACCTGGCGTACTTCAATGGTATCAAATTCCTGTACTACATTGCCGTCAGAATCCGTAAGCGCTTTTACAAGTCTCGGCTGCATAAGCCTGCCGCCGTTTCCGAGTGAACATATTGCTGTAAGCTGCTGCACCATATTTACCGCTATTC
>JAAWDW010000107.1 GCA_022793975.1 Bacillota bacterium | reverse complement strand
ACAGAATTATTTGCTGGTAGAGCATGTTACGCATAAATTTAAGCAAAACCAGCATTTGATGGATTTGAAACTGCGGGGTGGTACATTTGTCAATTGATATGAATACATTTCTCGGAAATATAAAACGTGCGGCGGTAGAAGCTGTGGATGCGGGCAAGCCTGCTGCTCTTGTTTTCGGAAAAGTGACGAGTACATCGCCGCTTAAAATACAGGTAGACCAAAAGCTGGAGCTTGCGCCGTGGCAGCTGATCCTGACAAATGCAGTGCGTGATTATACGGTACAGATGACTGTAGATCATAATACGGAAAAAACATCGGGCGGCAGCGGTACTTCTGTTTTTGCGAGCCATTCACATGCGTATAAAGGCAAAAAGATATATAGAGTGCATAATGCGCTTAAAACGGGTGAAAAAGTAATTATGCTGCGCGTAGACGGAGGACAGAGATTTATTATTTTGGATAGAGTGGAGGTGCCGGTATGATACCTAAAACAGAAACGGATTTTACAGGAATTGAAATAAAAACAGAGCCGAGCCTCACATATGCGCTTGATATTGAAAGAGGGAGCATTTCAGGCAAAATAGATGGAATTGAGTCCGTACGTCAGGCAATTTACTTGATTTTAAGTACGAAGAGGTATGGGCATCTCATCTATTCCCGGAATTACGGAACAGAACACAGCAATGTTATAGGAGAAGATAAAGAATATGCTTTTTCGGAAATAAAGAGATGTATAAGAGAGGCTTTGCTGCAGGATGACCGCATTACGGAGGCAGACGATTTTGATTTTTATGACGATAAGAAAAGCGTTCGCGTAACATTTACCGTTCGTACTATTTTCGGGGACATTGAATCGGAGGTGAATATTTAATGTATGAAGATAAAACTTACGAGCAGCTTTTGCAGCAAAAACTTTCGAGAACAGCAAATACTCTCGATAAGCGCGAAGGCTCAATCATATACGATGCGCTTGCACCGAATGCGCTGGAAAGCGCAATGATTTATACGGCACTCGATACGGTTTTAAACGAGACTTTTGCGGATACTGCGAGCAGGGAATATCTTATAAAAAGATGTGCCGAGCGCGGAATTGTACCGATACCCGCATCGTGTGCCAAGGCTGTCGGGGAATTTAACATTGATGTACCTTTGGGAAGCAGATTTTACTGTGATAAATATAACTGGACCGTTACGGAAAAGATTGCGGATGGGAGGTTCTATTTGAACTGTGAAACAGCAGGAGCAGCTCCCAATTATTATGTCGGACGGCTTTTTCCGATAGAGTACATAAACGGGCTGGAAAGCGCGGAACTTACTTCTGTTGTAATTAACGGAGAGGACGAGGAAAGTACAGAGGAACTCAGAAGCAGATACATAGACAGCTTTTCCAATCAGGCATACGGATTTAACAGAAAACAGTACATCGATATTACGAAAACACTTGACGGTGTGGGAGGCTGCAAGGTGTACAGAGCGCCTTTCGGACCCGGCACGGTGAAACTTGTTATCACAGACAGTGATTTCGGCGTGCCGTCTTCCGAGCTTGTAAATTCGGTGCAGACAGAAATTGATCCGAGCCTGGAAAGCGGTGAAGGGATAGGTCTTGCGCCTATAGATCATAAAGTTACGGTGGCAGGTGCGGACGGTGAAACGATTAATATTGAGACTTCTCTTGAGTTTGCTAAAAATTGGAGTTTGCAGGAATGCCTGCCTTATATAGAAAAGGAGCTTGACCGATATTATTTTGATTTGAATTCTGCATGGGATAAAGAAGAGAATCTTATTGTTAAAGTTTCGCAGATTGAATCAAGGCTACTTGCGATTGACGGAATTGCTGATATTTCGGGCACCAAGCTGAACGGGAGTGCAGGAAATGTTACCCTGTCGCCCGATTCTGTTGCGGTGAGGGGGTCGTTTGCCAATGCGTAATTTTAATACGGTGCGGGAAATTGATTTAAAAGAATATTTGCCCGATGTACTGCAAGATGTGACGGAGATGCGGGCGATTATGGATGCAGAAACCCCGGAAATATCGGCGATCTGGCAGGCTTGCGAGGACTGTATGAACGATCAGTTTATTTCCGAGGCTACGAAAAACGGCATTGCAAGGCGGGAGAAGATGCTCGGTATCACACCGTATGCAAAGGATACTCTTGAAGACAGGCGTTTCAGGCTTATGACGAGATATAATGAGAGTATTCCTTATACGAAAAAAGGACTCGATGTGATGCTGGCGTCACTCTGCGGAGAGGATGGTTATATACTTAAAATCCTGACTGCGGACTTTACCGTAAATGTAAAAGTTGCGCTTACGGCTAAGAAACAGGAGGAGGCGGTAAAGGAAATGCTCGAACGTGTGCTGCCGTACAATATGGTGTTCACGGTCGAGCTTCTTTATAACAAATGGAAAATGCTTGAGCCTTATAAGTGGAGCGTGATAAAAACGGTCACGTGGAAAGATTTAAAAGAGGAGGTGTTGCCATAATGGCAGAATACACAAAGAATTTGAATTTGAAAAAGCCCGCACCTGATGATTTTGTCGATGTCGCGGATTTGAATGGGAATTTTGACACTATTGATGCAGAAATTAAAAAAGCGCAGGACGGAAGCAAACAATATTACGGCATATGTTCTACATCGACAGCTACGGCTGCCAAGGTCGTAACGGTTGAAGGTGATTTTGAACTTAAAACAGGCGTTGCAATAGATGTAAAGTTTTCATATGCAAACAGTGCAGCTGCGCCGACGCTTAATGTAAACGGCACAGGTGCAAAGTCTATAAAGAAGTACGGTAGCACAGCACCGAATACATATCAGTGGTATGCTAATTCTATTGTAAATTTTGTATATAGTGGAACGTATTGGATTATGCAGAATGGCACGACTGCAACTACGACATATTACGGGATTACGAAACTCAATAGTTCGACAAGCAGTACAAGTACAACAGAAGCGGCAACACCGAGTGCTGTGAAGACTGCTATGGACAAGGCAAACAGTGCAGAAAACAAAGCAAATGCTGCATTACCTCTTAACGGTGGTACCGTTCAGGTGGAAAATACTCAAACTATATTTGAAGAGGGTAGGACAATAGTAAGAGGCAGTAACGGACAGATAGATATTGTTCCTTATGATGGTGATTTACCAGTTGGAACAACGACAGACACTTATATAGAAGTAAAATCAGAAGATAATGACAAGCCTGTAAGAATAGAATCATCGATAGAAGGAAACTATGTAAAAGGAATAAACACACCTATTGACCTAACAGACGCGGCTAATAAACAGTATGTTGATCAGCGAACATCATTATATTTACCTTTAACAGGGGGAACAATAACAGGTGATATAAACATTCCAACAGGATATACTTCATCAAATGACACTACAGCAGCAAACAAACGTTGGGTAAAAAAATCAGTACCATCGTTCGCTAATACAAACATAAAAGACTATGATACGACATTATCATTTAATGTTAATGGACAAAATTATACTCACGACACTTCATGTGGATATATAACAGCAAGATTTCAAAGCTTAATGGAGGACACAAGTTATTTCCTTGATATAATTTCTCTTAATAAACACAACGATTTAGTATTTACAAATGATAATCCGGTTTTTACCAGAGAAATATTTGAATGTTCAATGATTATAAATATAGAAACCGACCATCAAGTAAATTTATTCATCAACAGTAATCCACTCAGTTTCTTTAATCTAAGTATTCAAGGGATAGGCTCTACTGAAATAGTATATGGATTACCATGTTTTGAAAGCAGAACATACTCCACTTTAAGTTTAAAAATACCATTTTTAATATGTGGTTCAATGTCAGGTAAAATAACATCAATAACATTAAGATAAATCATATCGGCGTTTTTATTGTTATCTAAAAGTTGACGCAGAATGTCACTTAGTACATGTGTTAATATAGTATTAGTAAAAGAGGGTTTGCAGGGCCGGGCATTGGCGTGCGGCGGCCGGCACTCCTGATTTTACTGAAATGAAAAGCATCTTCGCTTCGGCGGAGATGTTTTTTCATAAGAAACTGCCGCCTGCGCAGCGGTAAAATGTAGACCGTATTTTGTGTCCGAAGCCGGCAAAGGGTAGAGAATGCGGGGAAAGGAATTGGAGAAATGTTTAAAAGAAAAACAGACGGAATGCCTAATCTGAGAGGGCAGACACTTGATGAAGTCCAGTCCAAAGAAGTATTTGAATGTAATGCTGCAGAAACGGAGGCCGAAGGAATAAACGAATCGGCTGTATCAGAGCCTGCAACGAAAGATGACATCGACAACTTCATCAAAGAGCATAATAATGCATCTGACGCACACGCAGATATTTTAAAGAAAAAATCGGAATTTGTTACAGTAAAAATTCCAGCAGGGAGAATGCTCGGTGATGTAAATGATGACGGAAAAGTAGATATGGTTGATGCTGCTTTGATCAGAGATCACATAGCACAGATTGCATATGTTACGGATGAGGATGCGGTAAACTGTCTTGATGCCAATAATGACGGAGGATTAAATGTCAATGACATATCACATGCACGAAATGTCGGAAGAGGTATTTTAAAATACGGAAAGCAGCCAGATTTATCGGGAGAATGGCAGACAAATTCAAATTACAGAGATGACTATTATCAATTTTGCAAAGATATTGCGATTGCAGGATTAACAGAAGAGAACAGTGCGATTATTTTTGTACCTGAACGCAGCGTTTATGATGTAATAGCTAAGGTAGAGTGCAAAGAAGGTGTACTCAGAGTGTATGTTACAAAATGTCCGCCGATAGATGCTAAATGTAAAGTTCAGATATTTGAGGGAGACGGAACTGCAGATGCGGTATATAGCGGTGAATCCGTATTTGTCGATGATTTTACGGTGAATGTTACAGGCGAGGACGATTTGTATACGGCGGATTATTATTTTGCGGATATAAAAAAGGCCTGTGATGACGGAAATAATATAAGCCTTCATTACAATGGCAAGCTTTATATTTTAGCGCACGCCGACAGCAAAAGCGCTTTGTTCGCGCGTATTTATGCCGACAATCCTAAAGAAAATATGTGTGTAGATGCATTTATGTTTGTTGGTGAATACGTTTTCCGTATGAATACTGAACTTGCGGATAAAGGAGCAAATATACCAAAGGTTGCAAAGATTACGATTCCAAACGGACGTATGGTCGGAGATGTAAACGGCGACGGTTTGGTTGACAAAACGGATGTCAATATGATAAGCAGGCATGTCATTTCTAATGGTAAATATCTGACTGATGAAACTCAAATCATTTGT
>JAAWDW010000106.1 GCA_022793975.1 Bacillota bacterium | reverse complement strand
GGCACACGCTCCGGATATATATTGGCGCCGTTTCCCGACACGGTACACATTTCCCATACCGCTCCGAATATTCCTCCTTCCGTGATATCGTGCATTCCTGATGTGCCGACTTCCCCGCCGATTATCCCTTCAGGAATGACACTCACATAATCAAGAAGCGACTTTGCTTCATCTATTTCATCCACCGTCAGTATTGATTTAAGCTCATCTGTAAAGTCGCACGCAATAATGCCGCTGCCCTCTATTCCCGCTGTCTTTGTTATGTATATAAGGTCACCGGGTTTCATATCAAGAGCGCTCGCCGAACTGCCGCGCACTGCTCGTCCGAGAGCTGTGGAAACAATTACAGGTGTATTTACAGCCGGCGTAATTTCAGTGTGCCCTCCTATTATCTCCACACCCGCAAGTTCCGCCGCACGCCCCGCATCCGCCATAATATGCTCGATGTCTTCCTGCGTTGTTCCCTGCGGCAGCATAACAGCAAGAAGTATTCCCAGCGGCTCTACTCCGTTTGAAGCTATATCATTGCACGATATATGTATGGCAAGCCTCCCTATATCGGAAGCTGCCGCCGTGATAGGATCTGTCGAAAGCACACATTCGTATTTGTCAAAATCCACCACTGCACAATCCTCACCTATTCCCGGCCGTGTTATAACTTCGTTTCTTTTATATGTTATCTTATCAAAAACTATTTTCTTCAAAACCTCACTGTCGAGCTTGCCGACAGGCAGCACTTTCTTATCCATACGTTTATCCTCCTCTTGACGAATTTTGTATGTTTAATTTTACTTTCTGTATTTATACCTTGACTGCTTTCTTCTAATCTCTGAGCAGCTGCGTATCTTTCAAAATTTCTGCTATGAACTGTTCTTCTGTTATTATCGGTACGCCGTTTTCTTTTGCTGATTTATTTTTCGACGAGCCAGATGCTATGTCGTTGTTTATGAGGTAATCGGTCTTTTTCGATACCGAACCTGCTACCTTACCGCCAAGCTTTGTTATCAGTTCTTTCAGCTCATCTCTATTTTTAAAATAAGAAAGTGAACCGGTCACGACAAATGTCCTGCCTGCTATATCTGAATTTTCTTCCCCGTCCGCTTCGAATTCCCGCTCTATGATAACCTGCTTATATATGTCTTCCGCAATCCTGCGCTTTTCGGGATTATCAAAAAACGCACGATAATTGTCCGCCATAATACTTCCTATACCATCTATTTCTATGAGTTCTTCCCTCGTTATATTTTTAATGCGCTCCCAGTCGTTTCTACAGGCGCGGCTTATAAGATTTGCGTTTGCAGTACCTATTCCCGGTATTCCCAGACTGTAAAGAAGTCTTGCCGCAGTCGTGTTTCTCGCTCTTTCAACCGAAGTCACGAGGTTTGCAAACGATTTTTCACCGAAACCTTCCATATTTGTAATTTCATTCTTATAATTTTCCACACAGAAAAGATCAGCAGGTTCCGCTATAAGTCTCATTGCTATCAATTTTTCTATAGTCGCTTCGGAAAGGCCCTCTATATTCATCGCGTCACGCGAAACGAAGAGCGTAAACCATTTTATTTGCTTGGCAAGGCAGTCAGCGTTAACACAGACAAGAGTTTCTACTCCGTTTTCACTTCTGATCTCGGTGTGCTCACCGCATACCGGACATTTACCGGGTATTTCAAGGCTGCCGCTTCTTGTCAAGTTTTCCGCTATCTGCGGAATGATCATATTAGCTTTATACACGGAAATAGTATCTCCGATGCCAAGTTCAAGTTCCTTTACTATGCTTACATTATGAACGGACGCACGTGACACCGTACTTCCTTCTATATCCACAGGATCAAATATCGCAACCGGATTTATGAGCCCTGTTCTTGATGCGCTCCATTCTATTTCAAGCAGTGTTGTTTCCGCCGTTTCATCTTTCCATTTGAACGCAATCGAATCACGCGGAAATTTTGATGTACTTCCGAGTGAATATCCGTATTCTATATCATCGTATGTTAATACAAGTCCGTCTGATGGCAGGTCGCTCTTTTTTACTTTTTGTGCAAATTCTTCAATCGCCTCTTTTATATTTTCCGCAGAAACAGACACGTGCTCCACAACATCAAAACCCTGCTGTGCAAGCCATTCAAACTGCGCAAGTCGTGAATTGCCGAAATAAACCGCACCTGCACCGCCGTCTGATAAATTTATTTTATCCTGTACTGACGGCACAGCATTCTCAGAACCGTCATCTGCTTTATCCAGCGGCTCTGTACTCACCAGTGAAAAAGCATAAAAATGTACTCTGCGCTCCGCTGTTATCCTGCTGTTCAGCTGTCTTACACTGCCGCTGCACAAATTTCGCGGATTTTTATATTTTGCGTCCGCATCTTCTATTTCCGCATTTATTTTCTCGAAATCCGAATACTTTATGAGTGCTTCTCCGCGCAGTACAAGCCGTCCCTTATATGCTATATTCACGGGAACATTTGCAAATACTTTTACATTCTGTGTCACAACTTCTCCGATCTGACCGTTTCCGCGCGTTACTGCCTTTACAAGCTCGCCGCCCTCATAAGTAAGAACTATTGTAAGACCGTCAAGCTTCCATGACAATACTCCTCGCTGTTCACCAAGCCAAGCCGCAAGTTCTTCTCTATCTTTCGTCTTGTCAAGAGAGAGCATTTTCGACGGATGTGCTTCTTTCGGCAAACTGCTCAGCACTTCGTAGCCCACATTTACAGTCGGGCTTCCTGCAAGCACCGTCCCGCTCTCTTTTTCGAGTGCCAGAAGCTCATCATACAGTTTATCATATTCAAAATTCGTCATTATCTCGCGACTCTCCTGATAATATGCCCTTGCTGCATCATTCAGAATCTGCACGAGTTCTTTCATTCTTTTTACGGAATTCTCCATTTGTCTGTCTTCTCCGTTTTCAGCATTTTATTTAACAACGGCGCATCTTACGCGCTTTAAATATTTAACTGCAGCTTACAGTTTCTTCAGCGGCGCTATGTCTTTTGCAAGTTTTTTCAGTCCGACACTGTCGAACATAACAGTTACCGTGCGGTCGTCCGACTCTATAACAAGTCCGTGTCCGAATTTGCCGTGCGATACCTCGTCACCCTGCATATAAGACACTTCTGCACCACCGCTGCCTCTGCTCTTGACTTCTTGCTTTGCATATTTCAGGCTGTCAAATGGTTTTGCTGCCGGTATGCTGTTCGTATAGCCGTCCAAACCTCCGAAACCATCAAAACCTCCGCGCTTCCTGCCGTCATATATAGCGTCCCCGTCTATCAGTTTTTTATCTACTTCCCGCAAAAATTGTGATTCTCTCGTATAGTCCGTTTTACCGTAAAGTGTCCGCACCGCCGCACTCGTCAGATAAAGTCTGTCCTTTGCTCTCGTCATTCCCACATAACAAAGTCGCCTTTCCTCTTCAAGTCCATCGGGCTTCTCATAAGCGCGCCATCCCGGAAACAGTCCATCTTCCATTCCCGGCAGGAATACCACCGGAAATTCAAGACCTTTTGCGCTGTGCATTGTCATCAGAACAACTGCATTTTCATCTGCATCGTGATTATCAACATCGGAAATCAGCGCCACTTTCTCCATAAACTCTTCAAGCGAAAGTTCCGGGTCATCCTTTTCATACTCAGATATTACCGATTTGAATTCCAGCAGGTTTTCTATCCTTCCATCGGCTTCAACAGTATTCTGATCTTCAAGTGACTTAAGATATCCCGTACGCACAAGCAGCGTATCGTATATATCGGAAACTCTCAGATTTTCCTTTTCATCCGCACATTCCTTTATCACCTTAAGCATCTCCGCAACGCTCGAAACAGCTTTTGCCGGAAGAGCATAAAGCACATCTTCGTCACAGAGTGCGTCAAACATACTCTGGCCTCGCACATTCGCAAGCGCCCTCAGTTTTTCAACTGTTTTATCACCGATTCCGCGTTTTGGCTCATTTATTATACGCATAAGCGATAAATCATCAGCGCTGTTGTGAGCAAGCCGCATATACGCCATCATATCTTTTATTTCTTTTCTGTCGTAATATCTTAATCCTCCCAGTACTCTGTACGGAATATCATTTCTTGAAAAAGCGTCTTCAAAATTTCTCGACTGTGCATTTGTCCTGTAAAGTACTGCGAAATCACGGTATTCAAGTTTTCTGCCCTCCGCTGCTTCACCGCCCTCATATCCTACCGTAAGCACTCTGCCGACAAACCTGTCTATCTCCCTGGCAATATAGTTTGCTTCATCCTTCTCGCTGTCTGCTCTGTAATATATTACTTTGTCTCCCGCATCTTTTGCTGTCCAAAGTTTCTTTGCTTTTCTGCCTTTATTATGGGAGATAACCGAGTGCGCAGCATCAAGTATATTTCCGTACGAGCGATAATTCTGTTCAAGTTTTATCACTTTCGTACCTTTGAAATCGCGCTCAAAATCAAGAATATTCCTTATATCCGCACCGCGCCATTCATATATACACTGATCATCGTCCCCGACAACGCATATATTGCTATGTCCGCTTGCAAGCATATGCACAAATTTATACTGTATGTAGTTAGTATCCTGATATTCATCTACCATTATATATCTGAATCTGCTTTGATAGCGTGCAAGAACATCTTCATTTTCCGAAAGCAGTTTCACGGTATTGAGAAGCAAATCGTCAAAATCCATAGCATTATTTCTGCGCAGTGTGTTTTCGTAGGCTCTATACACACTGTATATGATTTTCGTCCTGAAGTCCTCGCCATGTGCATTTATGTAATCATCCGCGTTCTGTCCCTTGTTCTTACAGTCACTTATTATTGAAAGGAGGTAAGACGGTGTGAATTTCTTATCGTCTATATTTTGTTCTTTTGCTATATTTTTAATAACAGTTTTCTGATCCTGCGGGTCGTACACCGCAAAGTTTCTCTCGTAACCGAGACGCTCCGCATTCACCCGGAGTATTCTGAGACATGCGGAATGAAATGTCTGAATCCACATTCCGAAAATATCCGCAGGCGACATCATAAGCTCCGGAAGCTCCTCTATCAGTTCTTCGACTCTTTCTCTCATTTCATTTGCCGCCTTGTTTGTAAATGTTACTGCGAGAATATTATATGGATTTACACCCTGTTCTATCAGGCGCACTATTCGGCACGTCATCGTACTTGTCTTGCCGCTTCCCGCACCCGCAAGGATAAGCAGCGGTCCTTCCGTATGAAGCGCCGCTTCTCTTTGCATATCGTTTAATCTGTCCAAATAATTACCGCTTTTATTTATTGTCATCTCCCGCACCGTTCTCCTAATATTAATGTATCTTCGTTTTACTATTGACCGTTTTAGCCGCACCTTTGCTTTTTTTTAATATCCATTCTGCGTTTTTACAATATTTATTACTATACACTCCGATACTCTGCAATGTCTGTCCTGCACTGCTGCAATATGTATTCTGCAGTATAAAAACTAAATCCCCACTACATTTGCACTTTTTAGTATACCATAAAAAACATTTGTTCTAAAGTGAATTGTATAAAATTTCTTGTTAATATTTTGGGATTGCCGCTTTTGCTTTTGCTAAGTCCCTAATATATGAATCCAATTCAATTTTATCATTAAATGTACTAAAAGCATCAACATTGACTTTTACCGCCGATTGTAATATAATTTGCAAGGTATCCGAAAATCCGACGGTTTACTGAAATAATCGACTCTAAACAATATACATCATATAATAAAAACTATGGGAAAATATTTTACACTCGAACAAAAAATCTTTTACATAATGACTTTTATCGGCGGCTCAATGGCTGGCTTTGCAACGCTGCGAACAGGAGTCCTCGGCTCTGCCCAGACTTCAAACCTAGCGGAACTTGCAATTGCAATAGTCGGAGGCGATTTATACCACATTACTCTGCGCGTAATCGCAATGATTCTTTACGCTTTCGGAGTCGCAATTCCGCGAATAATCATAAAACGCACAAGTCTTAATGTCAAAACAGTGAGTGTCATTGTCGACATTGCAGGTATTATTCTTCTCGGTTTTATGCCTGAACATCTCAATGCGGTTGTCGCACTTTGGCCAATATTCTTTATTATGAGCTTCCAGTGGAACTCCTTTCCCGGTGCGCGCGGCTTCGTAAGCGCCAGCATATTTTCAACAAACAATTTCAGGCAAGCGGTTACCGGACTCACTGACTATATTCTCGACAAGAACGCCGAATCCGTTGACAGAGCGCTGTTCTTCACAGGCACACTCGTGTCATTTCACCTCGGCGTAATGCTCTCGTGCATTCTGATACAAAGCTTCGGCTTTGAAACCGTATGGTTTTTTATAATCCCCGCACTTATTGCATTACCGCTTATCAGAAAAGAGCAGTTGCAAAATACCGCTGTAAAGCAAGCGTAATATCACCTTACAATTTCCCAAGTATCTTTTAAGATGAATTTTTAAAATAAAAATATAAAAAG
>JAAWDW010000105.1 GCA_022793975.1 Bacillota bacterium | reverse complement strand
GGTTCGGCATCGGATCCATATAATATGGATAATCCGATGTAATATAATCGGCAAGCGATTTTGACTGTACGTTTTGTATATCGCTCTTTTTTACGCCCGCAATAATTTTTTCTATCATTTTTCTCGTTGGCATTTCCGAAAGATATGCACATATAGCTTCCCTTACCCCCTGAGAATTTATATGGCTTTCTTCCGTTATACGTCTTATAAAATCTTCACGTACATTCTTGTCTGCAAGAGCTTTTTCCGTCTCATCTACATAGTAAATAACTTCAACTCCGTTATCGCGGAGAAGGCGTGCAAAGCAATCGTGTTCTTCCTGTGCAATCTTAAGATAGGGAATGTCATCGAAAAGAAGACGCTCGAAATTATCCGGAACAAGTCCTTCTATTTCTTCTCCTATTCTGTGAAGCAGCACTCTTCTTAACTTGCCGATTTCCGAATAATTATGAATTCCGCGGATTGTATTTTTAGCTTCTGCCGTTTGCTTGCCCGCACAAGCACAGCTTCTCGTCTCATTAATATTTTCAGGCATTTTCATATCACCTAACGCAGTTTTTTTTTTACTGTCCTGTCCGCAGCAAGAGCTTTTTACGACTCTTTCTGTATACGCAGTACCATTATCATCTATTAAAATATCCATATCTCCTTCGGATACGCGGCCTCCTCTGCAGCCGCATGTGTCGTTTCTTACGGCTCCACCACCATAATGGTCGGCATATTTACCGGTATCTTCACATCCGCAGGCTCTTCTTTCATCACGTTCGCGTGCACTTTCGCCGCAGCCGCATGTGTCATTTTTACCGCGGCTTCCGCCGTAATGGTCGGCATATTTGCTCGTATCTCCGTCTCCGTACTGATCAACAAATCTTTCGTGGGCTCCGCCGCATGCAGGGCCGCTTCTCAAACTGCCGCTTCCAATTCTGCCGTCCGGCGCAAACATTTCACCAAACGCTACTGCAGCGGATAATATGCATGATTGAAATTTTATCATAATAATTTTCCTTTCTTACTTACATCCGTCATCTATTTATTTCTTCATACTGCTCTTTTACTTATATAAAACAAAATGTTCTGCTGCCCGTCTATATGGCCGCAATGTCTCCTACTATCCGATAGTAGCCACTATAACGGCCTTTATCGTATGCATTCTGTTTTCTGCTTCATCAAATACCTTTGAATGTTTTGATCTAAATACTTCATCGGTAACTTCCCTTATATCGTAACCCTTTTCTTTCTGCTCTTTTGCCATTTTGGTCTCAAAATCGTGGAACGACGGCAGACAGTGCAGGAATATAACATCATCATTTTCTGTTTCCTTTATAAGCTCTGTTGTAACTCTGTACGGTTCAAGCTTATCTACTCTTTCCGGTATCTGATCTTCCTCTCCCATAGAAGCCCAAATATCAGAATATATGACATCTGCTCCCTTAAGCCACTTTTTATCGTTCGAAAAATCTATTGTTGCACCTGTCTGTGATGCAATTTCCGTAACCTTTGTCAGCACTTCACTGTCAATTTCCTTTATGAGTTCTTCAGGTCCGTAACCCACAAAATGCATTCCCATCTTTGCGCATCCGTACATCCACGCGTACGACATATTGTTTCTTACATCACCGCAGAATACTACTTTAACCTTTGAAAGCGGTTTAGCAACGTGCTCTTCTATTGTCAGAATATCAGCAAGTATCTGTGTCGGATGATCTGCATCCGTAAGACCGTTCCATACAGGTACACCTGCGTGCTTTGCAAGATCCTCTACTGTTTTCTGATCATACCCTCTGTATTCTATACCGTCGAAAAATCTGCCCAGTACCTTTGCTGTGTCTTCAAGCGATTCTTTCTTTCCCATCTGTGACGATCCTGAATCAAGGAAAGTAACATGCCCTCCTTCATCGTGACAGGCTACTTCAAAAGCACACCTTGTTCTTGTTGATGTCTTTTCAAACAGAAGAACAATATTCTTTCCTTCAAGGCTCTTGCCTTTGATTCCAGCTCTCTTTTTAGCTTTGAGATCCTTGGCAAGATCGAGTAAATACCTTATTTCTTCCGGTGTAAAATCCATCAGCGTCAAAAAACTTCTTCCTTTTAAATTTACTGACATACTAATATCTCCTTTTTCTCATACTATATTTAACTCACAATTTGCAATAATTTTTTGTCTGCATATATTTTGCCGCGAAAAATGAAAAAACATACTATGTAACAAATTACAGCCGTGTGATACATTAAACGCTGAAATTAAGATTTAACATTTGTATTTTTATATTTGAAAATAGTAATTTGACTAAAAAGCAAAAAAATTAAGCGCTGCATTCGACAAATTCAAAAAAAATTTACCGAATGTAGCGCTTAAAAACACTATCAGTATCACAATATCAATTTTTCAATGTACACTTCATACTCTCGGCGAACGCTCACCGTGAAACTGGTAATAACAAACTTCAAGTCTGCCGTTATACAGTTTTCTGCGTCTGTCTGCCTCACGACCGAATATCTTCTGTTCTACGGTTTTATCTGTGGTTATGAGAAAAAGTGACCAGGTCGGATTTTCTTTAAAAAATTTATTATACGCACCGTATATGGCAGCAATTGCTTTTTCTTCACCGATACGTTCGCCGTACGGAGGATTTGAAATTATGATGCCCGAAGGCTCATCCGCCCTGAACTCTTTAACATCAAGCCGCGAAAACTTTATACAGTCATCAACTCCTGCGGCAAGTGCATTTTCGCGTGCCGCCGCTACAGCCTTGCCGTCAATGTCAGAGCCATATATTTCAAGTTCGGTATTATAGTCGATGGCTGCATACGCCGCTTTCCTCTCTTCCTTCCATATATCTTTGGGAATAGCTTCCCACTCTTCGGCCGCAAATTTTCTGCTTATTCCCGGTGCAATGCTTCTTCCGATCATCGCTGCTTCTATAGGAATAGTCCCGGAACCGCAGCATGGATCGACGAGAATACGCCCGGCACGCCAAAACGAAAGCTGCACCATTGCAGCGGCAAGTGTCTCTTTCATTGGCGCCGCTACGTCCATTACTCTGTATCCGCGTTTATGAAGCCCTGCTCCGCTTGTATCAAGCGTAATGGTGACCCTGTCCTTAAGAAGTGTTATTTTTACCGTATATGCCGCCCCCGTTTCCGGAAAAGTATCCATACCGTAAACTTCCGAAAGCCGTGACACTATCGCTTTTTTAACTATACTCTGGCACGCCGGTACGCTGTGCAGTTTAGACTTTACCGAAGTGCCGTTTACGGTAAATCTGCCGTCCGGCGGTATCCATTCTTCCCAGGCAATGCCCTTTGTCTGCTGGAACAGATCTTCAAATTCCAGCGCACGGAACTCTGCCATTTTTATGAGTACTCTGTCCGCACTCCTCAGCCATAAATTGCTCCTTGCAACAGCACGCTCATCACCCAGAAATGTAATTTTCGCGTCTTCGGATCTCAGTATCTTGTATCCGAGCCGCTCTATTTCTCTTTTTACAACCGCTTCAAGACCAAAAGTCGCGGTTGCTATAAGTTCAAGTTTCATATTCCTCCTCTGTAAATAAAAGCGCCTTCAAATCACAAACCTACGATTTTAAGGCACTCTTGATTTTTAAATATACGGCTTTCTTCTGTTCATCGAGTTGTTTTCGATATTTTCTATTTGATCAAGTGCTTTGCCTGTCCCAACAGCAACACACGATTTCGGATCATCGGCTATGGTAACGGTAATGCCTGTTCTGTCCTCGATACGCTTATCAATACCTTTAAGAAGCGCCCCACCACCCGTTATTATTATTCCGAGATTGCTTATATCTGCCGAAAGTTCCGGCGGTGTTCTTTCGAGCACACTATGCACAGACTCGCATATTGTCTGAAGCGGCTCGTCCAGTGCATCCAGCATATCTTTTGAGGTTATTTCTATCGTTTTTGGAAGACCCGTTACAAGGTCGCGTCCGCGACATTCTTTTGTCAGAATTTCATCTGTAGGATAAGCTATACCTATTGACATTTTCAGTTCTTCCGCAGTTCTTTCACCGATATAAAGCTTAAATTCCTTACGCATATGTTTGATAATTGCTTCATCAAACTTATCACCTGCGATTTTCACGGAAGCGCTGGCAACGATACCTCCGAGTGAAATTACCGCGATATCCGTTGTCCCTCCGCCTATATCTATAACCATAACTCCGTCAGGTTTTGAAATGTCGAGTCCTGCTC
>JAAWDW010000104.1 GCA_022793975.1 Bacillota bacterium | reverse complement strand
GCTCAAGCTCATCATAAGGATACGGAAGCGGCAGATTTACAAACGGGTAATAATTGTTTCTCATAATTATATATTCCTTTCTTTTAATACAATATCATAAAAGGCCGCCGTATGCCGAAATACGGCACGTGGCGGCCTCTGCTTTTTATACTTTTATTTTACTTAACCTATGCACGAACATTTTCTAAAGAATAACATCACAGCAGCTGTAATCGTTATCTATATAATGTGAGATAAGTCTTGCTCTGAAGTTTCTGCGATTGCAAAGGCAGTCAGCCGGTCCGCCCGACACGTCAAGATCTTCCGGCATAACAAATTTAATACACTTTACTGTCACATCACGGCAGCTTTCATAATGATGGGCCGGCACAGTAACTGTTTTCATTCCTCTTCTGTGTTCTTCACCGTATTCATCCACTTCTGTCATAACAACAGCAAGTGCCACTCTTTTGTGCGGACAAATGTTTTTAAGAGTAACATCAAGCTGTACTATTCGTCCGAGCGATTCCATACCAAGATCGCCGGCATTAAATTCGATGCTGTCTTCGCATCCGTCTATACAAATATCAACAGGTACCGGACATTCTTCCGGTGTAATAACATCGCCACAGTCAATTTCTATTTTCGGTGCAGGGAATGTTACCGCATTTCCCTCTCTGTCGGAATAAAGTATCATTTCGTTTACCTCCTGAAGTCCGCTGCAAGGACCTATATGCTGTACTGTAAATTCAAGCTGCGCACCTTCGCTTCCCGTAACTCCAAGTTCGTCTATTGTCCATACGAGTGAATTCTGGCCCGTAACGCTCACCATACCTTTTGTAGGATTTGATGTGCCTGTTATCCTGAAACACGGGTTTACTACTTCTTCAATCCTGATATCCGTAGCTCCCGGTTTTGAAATATTTTTCGCAAGGTCTTCAAACAAATTTTCGAGTTCCGCATCATCCGGAGTAATTGCAACATAAGCAGAATCCGGATCTGATGCCCAATCGTTTAGAGCCTGCACGTCTATTCCTCCGTTTCCGGAAAGCCCTATACAGTAGATTATTATTCCGCTTGCCTTAGCCGCAGTTGTAATAGGCAGCGGATTTGCTCCGGCAGTCGTCTTTCCGTCTGTAAACATTATCATGACTTTTGCATTCTGCGAATTTGGATCAAAAAGCTCTACTGCTTTCGTAAATGCATCAGCGTGGTTTGTAGAGCCTCCGGCGGTAAGTGAGTCTACTGCGTCTTTGAGATCGCTTACCGAAGTAATAAGCTGTGTATTCTGTGTTGCAGTATCAGCAAAACTTACGATCCCAATATGACTTCCCCCGCCTATCTGTCCGCTCTGTGCGCCGCCTGTACTTTCTTCTATTATATCTATAAATTTTTTAGCCCCGTTTTTAAGATTTGCGAGCGGGCTTCCCGCCATACTTCCCGAACAGTCGAGTATCATAACAATATCCGTCGGGTTTTCCGTAATGTCCGGTGCTGCCGCAAGTGAAAGTTTCACCTTAAACAGACCGTCGCAGTCTATCTGTGTTCTGTCTAATTCTTTATTAGAATTCGTAACACCCATTAAATCATCCCTTTCAGTTGAAGTCATATAAGGCTCTGTATATTATATGCACGTATGTGCAGGTTTGCCAATTGCTTCTTTTCTTCGTCTAATTTAATTATTGCCAAGCACCGTTTCAGGTAATATAATTTCATATATAAAACATAGCGCTTGACTGAGATACAAAGGAGGATGGTTATGAATAAATTTACTGCAGAAAAATCATTTTGGCAGCTGTTCCCGGATGCCGAGCTGGGAATTGTTATTGCATCCGGTATAAACAACAAATCAAACGAATGTGCCGGACGCAGCGAAATAATAAATGAACTTGCGGAAGCCAATATTAAAGCCCGCAAGTTTATAGACAAGGATACTCTTAGTGAATGCAGCGCAGTATCTGTATGGAGAGATGCCTTTCAGAAATTTAAGAAGAAAAAGGGTAACCGCTCATCGATAGAAGCTCTGCTCTCAAGAGTACAGAAAGGAAACGAAGTAGGTCCTATAAATCCGCTTGTGGATATATACAACACTATGTCGCTTACTTACGGTCTTCCGTGCGGCGGTGAAGACCTTGACAATATCGAAGGCACTATGAGACTTGCGCTCAGTGAAAATGGAGGTGAAGAATTCATCGCTATCGGAGATACGGAAAACGATCCCACCCTGCCGGGAGAGCTATGCTATCTCGATGATAAAGGTGCCGTATGCAGATGCTGGAACTGGCGAGACGGCACGCGGACGATGCTCACGGACGATTCGACATCCGCATTCCTGATATTTGAAAGTGTTGACCCGCAAAGACACGACGATTTAGAGGCAGCGGTTACGGATCTTGCATCCCGTGTTTCCAAATACCTCGGCGGTGAAATCAAAGTGCAAAAAATATTAACAAAAGATGACAGCGAAATAACATTATAAAAACTATATTTTTTGAAAAATACAGTTTTAATGCACAAGGGCAGGCAAAGCGAACTGTGAACCGGGACGCAAGTGAGCGAGATTTATGCGGATGTTATTCTGTAATTCTAAAAAGTATAGTTTTTTATTTCATATTATAACAAAAGATACATTTTAACTTATAAAATGTATCTTTTATTTTGATTTTTTATATAGTTTTTAGCTACAGACCGAGTATCCTGCGCGCTTCGGCAGGAGATGCCACTTCGCGTCCGAGCATTCTCGAAAGCTGCGCCGCTTTGGCAACCAGTTCACCATTGCTCTTTGCAATCACTCCCTCTTCAAGCATCATACTATCTTCAAATCCCACGCGCACATTACCGCCGAGAAGTATCGCTGCCGCTGCAATATGCCATACATCTTTTCCCACTCCCGTCGCAGTCCACGTAGAGCCCTGCGGCAAACACGATACCATAAACGCAAGATCTCTCACATTTGCCGCTATCTGCACACCCATAATGAAGTCGAAATTAAGCGGCGGCGCAAAGAAGCCGGCTTCAAGTCCTCTTTTTATCGTATCTATCATACCCTTATCGAAAAGCTCAAGATCAGGCTTAATTCCGAGTCTCTTCATCGTCTGTGCCGAGCTGAATATTGTTTCATCCGTATTTATGTAAGGATATCCGTCCCAGTTACATGTACCGCTCGGAATAGTCATCACTTCTGGAAGCTCCGCAGCTTTCGGATTTTTAATTGCTGCAAGCCCTTCCATATCAAACGATGCAAAAGCCGCAGGCTCTATGATAATTATACCGGGACAAGCCTCCTTAATCGCAGCAGCAACCTCTTTAAATCTCTCGCTTCTCTCGCTCACACTTCCGTCATCCTCGCGTGCGTGTACGTGAATCACGGAAGCACCCGCATCGTACGCTGCCTTCGCCTCGCGCACAAATTCTTCTACTGTGTACGGAATCGCAGGATTATCCTCTTTAGTCCCGCCCATACCGCATATTGCGGCGGTTATGATAAGTTTATCCATATCGCTCTGCCGTCTCCTTTCACACAACTTATATAAATCAAATTTACAATCTACTTTATCTATATCTACAAATCACGATGTTCGAGCGTAATGCTCCTTCCTTCTGCCTTAAACTTCTCTGCAAAAACATTTGCCATAGTTACCGAGCGGTGATGCCCACCCGTACAGCCGAACGCAAGGTTGAGATGATATTTTCCCTCCCTTATATAGCACGGTAT
>JAAWDW010000103.1 GCA_022793975.1 Bacillota bacterium | reverse complement strand
GAATATTCCCGGTGCGCAGGGAGTACCGGAAGAGATGATTACCGAAGCTGCCAAGTACGGTATTTGCAAGGTAAACATCGATACCGATCTGAGGTTGGCGATGACTGCGGAAGTTAGAAAGTTTATTGCGGAGAATCCTGCTGAGTTTGATCCGAGAAAGTACCTTGCCCCGGCGCGCGATGCTATTAAATCTATGGTGCAGCACAAGATCAGAAATGTGCTCAATGCGTCAAATACTCTGTAGATGTAACTATAAGAGCAGATAAGATAAATGCCTTTTTAATCTTATTTTAGATTAAAAAGGCATTTTGATTATTCTTCGATAAGTGCGATGATCCTGTCAAGGCGGGCGCGCTGTTCTTTATTCATCATAGGGCGCATAGCCTTGATTGCGGATATCTGCTTTTCATACGCTTTTCTGTCTTTCTTAATTGCTTCTTTAAGGGCCATAATCTCTGAAAGTATTTCGGCATCACCTTTGCCTTTAAGACTTTCAGCTTTTTTCTGCATACCTTCCAGTTCACGCTCTGAGAGACTGCCGTTTCCTTTTATGCCGGCTTCTCCGGCCAAATCCATTAACATTTTATTTGTAATATCCATATGAATCCTCTCTTTCACAAATATAGTACAGTATATGCACGGGCGGCACCGACATTGCATATATTAAGAAGAGATATTTTCTCGGCGGAGGTACATATATGAATCCATTACCGATAGCTGTACTGCTCCTCATTTCTCAGGGGCAGGGAATTGGCAATACACGGGGAAGAGGTATGCAAAGCTTGAAATCCCTTGATGTTGAACCCGTACTTAATGAGCTGCATCGTACAGTAGGTGCACTTGAAAGAATAAATAGGATGAATCAGATTGTGAGAATGCCTATGACGCTGGACCGTGCGCCGGAATTGCTCGAAGCGATTGATGCTCCGCCGGAAATCAGAAACTTGATTCAGGCCGGCAGCGCTTTAATGGCAAAAAACGGTAGAGGACTGCCAAATATGCAGGCACAAAGAGCATTGCCGCAGTATGATATGTATGATGACAGGGATCCTTATGTTACAGGCGAGGATTATGGCAGCCCGTCTGCAGGAAATTATGCACAGCCTGCATATGGAAATGCATATAATGTTCCGTACGAAAGTCCGCAGACTGCATCGCCGTCAAATGCGGCACAGATGCCGGATTTGACACAGCTTATGCAGACCTTTGGACCGATGCTTAAAACTTTTATGCAGGGAAACAACGGATAAATCATTTTCTACACTTTTTCTCCATCATATACAAAAACAAGGCGCTGAGTTTTACAGTGCCTTGTTTTATTATTTATCTTATTGGCTGGATTTTAAATTACAGACCCGGTTGCAGCAAATACTGCACCAGTTCTTCCGGCGTTACATTTGAAGGAATATGATGCTGTCCGGATTGAATGCTGCCGCCAACGCCCATTGTGTTTACAACGGAAATAAATTCGTCCGCACTGCTTATAAGTCCGGCGGCAACACAGTTCTGTGCTACGACATCAAGGGATTCGCCGTAATTTATGTATACTGCACATATTTTTACTTCAGAGCTGTTGCCGTCAATTGTTCCGTCGCTTACATTGCCGTCAACGGCCCCTCCTGTTGTTACAGTAGATGGATCTTCTGTGTTTGTATTGTCATTTGAATATTTGTTTGCTGCTTCGGCTACGAGTGTTTCCGGATAAGCCATTATAGTGTCAACCCGCCAAAAAATAACTATTGCCGCAACAGCAAGGATTATAAGTGCTACAAGTATGTCGTTTTTATCATAAAAAATATCTTTAAGCTTGTTCATTTTTTTCTCCTGTGATTTTCTGCAATAAAAGCTTCAGGTAGTAAAAGTTTTCGTATAATAATAATTTAACAAGAAATGTGATTTTTTTCAATTGAATATTGTGTGAAATTTATTAAGTTTTGTTTACAGCGTGATTTTTAAAGGGTTTTGCTTTTACTAAATACATCTTTTATGGTAAAATTGCCTTATGGTAAAAATAACTGTGGGAAAAAATGAGGACAAACAGAGGCTTGACAGATTCTTAAGAAAGTATATGAAGAATGCGCCGTTGTCGCGTATATACAAAATAATAAGAAAAGATGCCAAGATTAACGGCAGGCGCGCGAAAGAGGATTATGTCCTTGCGTGCGGCGATGAAATTGTCATATATATGAGTGAAGAGGAATTTGCAAGCTGCTGTGCCGGTAAAGAGCCGCCTCGCAGCAGACGGCAGTTCAAGATTGCCTATGAGGATGAAAATATCCTTGCGGCTGAAAAACCTTTCGGTATGCTTACTCACGGTGACAGGACTGAAAAGAAAAATCATCTGGCAAATCAGGTCGTTTCATATTTGATAGAGAAAGGTGAATATAATCCGCGGACGGAACGTACTTTTACACCTGCACCTGCGAACAGACTTGACAGGAATACTACCGGACTTGTGCTTTTCGGAAAAAACAGCGAAGCTCTTCGTGAACTCAATCGTATGATTCGTGAAAGAGGGTACGTGAGTAAATATTATATTACGATAGCCAAGGGGAATGTGAGCAGGCCGCTTGTTCTTAAAGACAAAATGGAAAAAGATAGTATGACCAATACTGTGAGAATAAAAGGCACGGGTGAAGAAGGCGGCAAACTTATGGAGACAATAGCAAGACCGATAGCGGCAGTGCCCGGATATACGCTTTTTGAAGTCGAACTCATAACAGGGCGTACGCATCAGATAAGAGCTCACCTTGCGAAAGCGGGACATCCTATTATAGGCGATACGAAATACGGAAACCAGCAGACCAATCGGATTATCGAGAGGAAATATGGTCTTTCGACACAGTTTCTTCACGCTTACAGATTATATTTTGAGAGAGGAAGCGGAATACTTTCATATCTTGCCGGTACGGAGATAAAGTGCAGGCTTCCGGGCAATTTGCAGAAAATAAAAGAAGATATATTTAAAGAATAAATCAGGAGGTTTTTGACGATAATGAAGGCATGGATAAGAGATTTGGCAGT
>JAAWDW010000102.1 GCA_022793975.1 Bacillota bacterium | reverse complement strand
GTATGTAGAGCTGTAATATCGCTGTATCCAAAAAATCTTTTCGGGTTTTTGTTTATTATATCATAATTAAGCAGGTTTAGAAGTCGAGGGGTTCCGTATCCTCCGCGCAGACAAATTATTCCGCTGACGGAGTCATCTGCAAAAGCGTTTTCTACATCACGCGCACGTATTTCATCTTTTCCGGCAAGATAACCGTAATTACCGACGCATGACGGAAACAGTTTAGGCTCAAGTCCAAATTCTTTTATGGATTCTATTGCATTACCGAGAACTCCGGATGCAGGCGGAGAAGAAGGTGCTATTAAAGCTACGGTACTGCCCTTTTTCAACGGTTTTGGCATTAACAGAGTATGCATATTTATACCTTAAGTGTTGTGGACACACCCTTTCATATATGTTAAAATTATAGTAATTAATTAAAAGAAGGAAGGCTTACGTATGGAAACATATCATAATGTATGCGAAGAGGGTAACAGTTTATACCTCGATAAATACCATAAAGTACGTGAAATAAGCACGCTTAAGGAATTCCTGGACGGCAGTTTTGAACTTTACCGAAATAATACGGCGTTTCTTGTAAAAGATAAAAAAGGCGGCGAATACAGGGAGATTGATTATACTCAATTCAAGCAGGATGTAGACGCACTCGGAACTAAACTCATAGCTCTCGGACTTAAAGGAAAGAGAATAGCCGTAATGGGTGAAAATTGCTATGATTGGGTTACTGCATATTTTGCGGTGACAAACGGTACCGGAACAATTGTGCCACTTGATAAAGAACTTTCTAAAGATGAAATAGAAAAACTCATAAATACAGCAGAATGCAGTGCTGTTTTTTATACAAACACATATAATGATATTTTTGAAAATATCGATGTGAAATTTAAATTTCGGATGGCGGTTTACGAAAGTCTGAGAAACAGCGGAGATGCCAATGATATAAGAATGCTTACAGAAAGCGGACGGGTACTTCTTGAGGAGGGAGACAGACACTTTACTGATGCCGAAGTACTTCCGGATTCTCTTTGCAGTATGATATTTACGTCAGGAACAACAGGAACGCCGAAAGCCGTTATGCTCAGTCACAAAAATATCGCTTCAAATATTATGAACACGGCAAAGATATTTGAAATAAGAGAAACGGACAGGTCGCTTTCAATACTTCCGATTCACCATACATTCGAATCAACAATAGGAATTATGGGACTTTTGTTTCAGGGAGGCTCTGTAGCTTTCTTTGAAGGGCTTAAATATTTAAATAAAAATCTTCTCGAGGCTAAATGCACAGTTTTGATCGGAGTGCCTCTTATATTTGAAAACCTTTATTCGAAAATATGGAAGACAGCTAAAAAAGAAAATAAAGATAAACTCTTGAGAAATGCTGTAAAGATGAATAGAACGCTTAAAGCAGTCGGTCTTGACGCACATAAAACACTGTTTAAATCGGTATATAAACCGCTTGGAGGCAAACTGCGCATAATTCTTTCGGGGGCTGCTGCGCTTGATCCGAATGTAGTGCGAGGGTTTCATGATCTCGGATTTACTTTTTCTCAAGGATACGGACTTACGGAGACGGCGCCGCTTGTAGCCGGTATTCCGGATTTTGAGACAGGTAAAGCCGGGTATAAAAAAGCAGGATCATGCGGACCTGCACTGCCGCAGGGAAAAATCAGAATAGACGATCCTAATGAAGACGGTATAGGCGAGATTATGTACAAAGGTCCGAATGTTATGATGGGATATTACAATATGCCTGAAGAAACAGCGGCTGTGCTTAAAGACGGTTGGTTTGCTACAGGAGATCTCGGTTTCTTAGATGAAAATGGCTGGGTTTATGTTACGGGCAGAAAAAAGAATGTAATCGTAACCAAAACAGGCAAGAATATATATCCGGAGGAGATTGAAAAATACCTTGCTGAAATACCATATATTGAAGAATGTATGGTATACGGCACTGATAGCGAAGACGGAAATGATACTATTGTAAGTGTTCAAGTGCGTCCGGATACGGATATTGTAAACGAAGCTATTGGTGAAAACCATTCTGACGCTGAGGTATATAAACTCATACGAAGTGCAATTTCAGATATGAATATGAAGCTGCCTAATTGGAAACGCGTAAGACATGTTGTAATACGCAAAACTGAATTTATAAAAACGACAACAAAAAAAATAAAGAGACAGGATAACATAGATTTACTTGATGAAGATATGTTTACAGCGGATTAAAATAATAAAGTATATTTGCACCTTGCAGTCATAGAATTTAGTGATTGCGAGGTGTTTTATTTATGCACAGTAAAGATTTGCTGCGTGAAGTGAATAAAGAAATTGAAAAGACTGCCGAATGGTCTGCTGAAATATATAGAAAAATACATATGTATCCAGAAATCGGAAATGAGGAATACAGAACGGCATCGCTCGTTGAAGCTTGTCTTGCGGAAATTGGTCTTGCAAGCAGAAGACCGCTTGCAACATCGGTTATCGCTGAGCAGAAAGCGGCGCGGGTAAGTGCAGAGACGGCAGATACGAAAAAGACGGGATCAGGGAAAAATACCGGAAGGCGAAAGCGTGCAGTTTTGCGCTGCGAACTTGATGCCATAGATATAAATGAAGAAACAGGACTTCATCATGCATCCTGCAGAACAGGTTTTATGCATGCCTGTGGACATGATATTCATATTGCCGTAATCCTTGGAACGGCAAAGGTTCTTTCAAAAATTAAAGATAAATTAAATATAGATATTAAGTATATATTTCAGCAAGATGAAGAAGGAAACGGCAAAGGCAAAGATATAGTTGCTCTGGGAGAAATAAATGAAAATGATACAGTGCTTGGGCTTCATGTGAGACCATCTCTTGTGTCAGGTACAATAGGAGTAAAAAAAGGAATTATGCACGGCGCTTCTCTGATGTTTGATATACAAATAGATGGTAGAAAGAGTCACGGTGCTATGCCGCATCTTGGTCGTGATGCCGTGGCAGCGGCATCTGCGATTGTATATACTGTATATGCGTCTGTAGGTAGGAAGATTGATCCTGTACGTTCTTATATCGTATCGTTTGGAAGCATAAAAGGCGGTACACGTCGCAATGTTATAGCAGACAGTGCCGAATTATCGGGTATAATTCGTGCGGAAACTTCGGAAATGTGCAGATTTATCGGCAGGGAAATAGAAAAAGCGGCAAATAATATAGCAGAAATATACGGCTGCAGTGCGCATACCGATTTTACAGAAGGTTATCCGCCGCTCATAAATGACTATAAAATTACAGAAATGCTGAAAAAGGCTGTGTCTGAATATAACGAATATAATATTATATCAGCTACAGCATTCGGACAAAACTTGGAAGAAAATAAAAAAATTTTAGATATGAATACAATTAAAGTTGAAGAGATCGATGATTTTTCGCTTACTGTAGATGATTTTGCTTACTATTTGCAGAAGAGCAAGGGCACGTATTTTTACCTAGGAAGCGGTTTTCCGGAAAGAGAAAACAGTGATATACACACGAGTACTTTCTGTGCAGACGAAAGATGCATAAAGGTCGGAATCAGTACACTTACGGCAGCAGTACTGCAGATGAATGAAGTAACATCGGATGTTAAAACTGTAAAAGCATAATGATATATTTTTCAAAAATATAAAAAACGAAGGGAGACACATTCCTTCGTTTTTCTTTACTCACGTAAATTGCGCATTTAACTTATGCGCCGGTGGGGACGGGTGAGTTTTATTTCGCGTTATTAAACTGTTTTGTAAGTCTGCTGACTTTTCTCGATGCTGTGTTCTTGTGAATAGTGCCTTTTGCAGCAGCCTGCATAAGTTTCTTTTCGGCAAGAATGAGCTTTTCCTTGGCTGTTTCCTTGTTGCCTTCGGCGATAGCTGTATCGAAGTCTCTTAAAACAGTCTTAAGATGATTCTTAATTCTTCTGTTTCTTGCAGTCTTTTTGTCGATAACACGAATTCTTTTTTTTGCGGATTTAATATTTGCCATTTTTAATTCACCCCACTTTTCATTAAATTTTTTAAGCAAATTTCGCAACAATAAGTATATATGAATAAAAGCAAAAAATCAAGGGGAAAATTGAAATATAAGGCTTTTGGAGGAAAAATAATGAAATATAGGACAGATCTTGCACTTGAATGTATGCAAATGTACGATGAAGACAGAAAAAAGAATATAAAATTTGAAGCCGGAAGCACGGATGTGGAAAGTAATTTTAATAATATACCCGGAGTAAAATGCATAGAAGAAAACTTTGATGAAGATATAAAAGTGACAAGAATAGAAATAACAAATGAAGCAGGAGAGACTATACTAGGTAAAAAAAAGGGGAATTATATCACACTTGAAATAGACGGTATAGTTGACGGCAAAGAAGGCATAAAAGAACGTGCGGCACGTGCGCTGGCAAATGAGCTTAAAAACTTTATAAAATTTCATTATCATCTTAAGGTGCTTGTGATTGGTCTGGGAAACGACAAAGTGACTCCGGATGCACTCGGACCTTACTCGATATCAAAAATGAAGATTACAAGGCATCTTTTTATTATGTACGAATGCGACGGAGATCCGGAAATGGCAAATGTCAGCGGATTTATTCCGGGAGTAATGGGCTCTACGGGAATAGAAACAGCGGAACTCATAAAACAGACAGTATCGATTGTTGATCCCGAAGTTGTTATTATAGTCGATTCACTGGCAGCGCGCGATATAAAACGTGTAAATACAACAGTGCAGATAAATGATACAGGTATCAATCCCGGAAGCGGTATG
>JAAWDW010000101.1 GCA_022793975.1 Bacillota bacterium | reverse complement strand
GTCGCTGTTGTTTAAGAGATTGCGCAGGAATCCTCCCTGTACCTTTGACTTGGACTTGGTGGGATTCTGCGTATTTTTTGTGTCAACGTCATCAGCGGCGCAGTAATATTTGATTTCGGCGCTTATACCGTCTGCTGATGTCGTCACGAGCGCGTATGATGGTTTAGTTCCCGCGGCAGGATATGTGAGACTGCCGGGATTTATAAGAAAAAGTCCGTTTACGTTTTCGCATACGGGTATGTGCGTGTGTCCGAAGAGTGCGGCTGTGCAACACTGCTCTTCAGCGAGATACATAAGGCTAGTGAGCGAGCTTTTTACATTCTGCATATGACCGTGAGTGATGAGAAGCTTGCCACATTCTGTTTCGATTGTATCAAAAGCATCGGCCTTGTTGTATCCACCATCCATATTGCCTTTGACGGATATGATGTCTGCGCCGAGCAGACGCGAAAGAGCTTCTGCATCTTTCTTGAGGTCTCCGAGATGTATGATTGCGTCGGTGTACGCAAGGCTTTTATATATTTCCGCGGCTTTTTCTATGTCACCGTGGGTGTCGCTTATGACGAAAAATTGCATATTTTGAACTCCTTTATTAATTGCTTTTATTATAATATAATGCGAACAAAGATATTTTACAAGGTTTTTAATTCTGTAATTAATAAATCGAGATTTTGTATTTCTGATATTAGACGTGCGGATGCCCTTGTGCTTGACTGAAACATTTGTTTGGGGTAAAATTTAATATAGAAAATAATTCCTGTTTACATATGAAAATATGATTAGATAAAAGCGGAGGAAGAAATGAGCTGTTTGGACAAAAATGCGAAGAAGATAAGAATAGAGCTTAAGGAAAACAGGGCAGATATGACAATCGGCGCTGCAGAAATAAAAAATGCTGTGGCAGCGGCTGCTGCGGCTAATGTTGGCGCGGTCAAGTTTGTAGGGAGCGATCCGGTGCGTTTCGGCGGACTTGCGAAGCTTGTCAAGGAAGTGAAGAGCATCGAGGGAATAAACGAAGTGTCGCTTACAACAGACGGTCACGGACTTGCCGAGAAGGCAAAGGAACTTGCTGATGCGGCACTTGACAGAGTTAATATAAATTTAGATACACTAAAGTATGCGAAGTATGAGGGTGACGATCTTGATGACATTGTGACGGCAATAAATGCTTCAACCGATGCGGGACTTAAACCCGTAAGGCTTAATATTGTGCTGAAAAAAGGTTACAGCGAAGATGAGATAATGGATTTTGTACAGCTGACGCTTCAGCATCAGTATGAGATAAGGTTTATCGAGATGACTGAGCAGGAAGAAGCTGAGAGCGGGTATGAAGCGCTTTTGTGTGCAGATGTGAAGAAAAAGCTTCCTGCACTCAGACCCGACGTTATGGGGGAAGACGGGAAAGCGGCAGACGATCCGCGCGAAGGCACTGCAGATGTATATAAATATCCGGGAGCACTCGGAAAGATTTGCTTTATAGAAAAGAGAGCGGCAGATTTTGCTGATAGATGTGCGGCGCTTTATCTTTCGGCTGACGGGATTTTGAAAAAGGATGAAAACGATGAAGAGGGAATAGATATTAAAACAGATGCAGATGACGATGCCAAACTTGCTGATGCGGTAAAAAGCATATTAAAATAATTGGCGGTGCGGGAAAGGAAAGAATGTGTACAGAGAGATAAACAAGAGAAAGATAATCACAGAAAACAGAAAACCGTACGCAAGAAAAGTGACAGAGTGCATAAATGAGATGAATCTGCTCGATTTTGTATATACTTGTATGCGCCTTAACGGAAGCGGTATTACGCGTGAAAAAGTAGAGTCGATGATGAAAGGCGAGGTCTTTGCGGATATGAGTCTCAATGATCATGCAAGAACTATGAGGTACAGACAGCTGCTTGCCGAAATGCAGAGTATGTGTGAAATGGGGACTTCGCTTTCTCTTGACGTAATTTCACGTATGTACTGCATAATTACCGGTGAAGACAAGATGAAACTGAGGGGGAGGGACGATACTACAGAATTCGGATACGATTACAATCCGCCTGATGCGGGAGAGATTGATGCGCGTCTTGCGGTGCTCATAAACTGGATAGGGCGCGACGGCAGGGTGTATGAAACACCGAATGCGCTGGAGACAGACGATTTGCGAGAATCTCCGTCCGATTTTATACTGAGGGCCGCGTATCTCCACAACAGATTTGTTGAGATATGTCCGTACAAAGAAAATAATGCAGAGATTGCCCGCGCAGTGATGTATTATTATTTTATGTATAAAGGGTATGATGTTTTTCCTCTTGATATAAGTGCGGAGGAATATGCAGAAGATATAATGATATTTCTTAAAGGCGGCGAAGTGAAGCCTTTTTACAAAGTGCTTGAGCGTTCGCTTGACGCAAGGACGAAAATGCTTATGGAAATTACCGCGGAGCAGGTATAATGAAAAGAATTGAGGAACTTGACAGTTTTAAGGCCATAGCCTGTCTTTTGGTGATAATCATTCACGTGACGGCGACGCCTGTGACAGTGCTTGGAGAAGGAACGGCAGACGAATGGTATATTGGAGGTATTGTGGTTTGGGTGATTACAATTTTTAATAGATTTGCCAAACCGTCAGTGCCTATGTTCATATTTGCCAGCGGACTTGCGCTTTATTACAGATACGGAGAAAGTGCAGGAGCGGAAAAAAGAAGCGAGAACGATATGTGCGGTTCTGCGGATTTTTGTTATTTTGAATTTCTCGGCCGCAGGGCGGGGAAGATACTTATACCTTACGCATTGTGGTGCACAGTTTACTATGCGTGGTTTATATATTTCGGAATTTATGAATTTGATATAATGTTCTTTGTCCGCAGTTTGATTTCAGGCAAAATGATATACCACTTGTATTTTGTAGTGGCTATAGTGCAATACTATTTGCTGTTCGGAGTGTTTCGCAGGCTTACGGCAAAGTGTGGGGTGCAGAGTGTAATTCCGGCAGCTTTTGCATTAAATCTTGCTGAGGTCTGTTTGATTCCGGATTTGTATTACGGCAGATGTTTTGTGACATATATTACGGTGTTTCTAATAGGAACATATACAGCGAAACACATTGATACGGTGCGCGGAACGATAAGATGCGTGAAGAGTCTTGCATCGCTTGCAGCAGGTACGCTTGTCACGGGAGCAGTCTATACTATGCAGTTTACGCGTGATATGGCTTGGGAACACGGAATTTTTGAAGATGATAAAATATTTTTCACAGTTTTTTCTATATTTGCATCACTGCTGATATATGGTCTGTGCGTACTTAATGCAGAAAAAACGGGTAGTGGCTGCGGCATTTCGGGAAAAATTGGGTTTTTGCTTGTAAAGATAGGAGAAAGCTCATTTTATATATTTCTTTCACATCCGTTGTTTATGCTGATCGCGGAACTTATATGCCGGGTGGTGGGAATTACGGGAGTGCTTAAAGAAGCGGCGCTTTCATTTGTACTTATATTTGTATTTTGCATTCCGCTTTCAATAGGATATGCAAATTTTAAAAGCCGCCGGCATAGAAATATAAGAGAAAAAATTAGTTGATGCGGAGATATTATATGGATTTACAGGGTATAAAATCATTACTGTCGGAGTATTTGGGAGACGAATGCGTTGTTGAAAATGCGGATATGAGCAAATATTGCTCTTTTCGCTGCGGAGGTCATGCGGCTCTTCTGGTGACTGCAGATGATATGAATGCGCTTAGGTATGCACTTTATGTGACGCGAGGTGCGGATACGCTTTTTGAAGAAGAAAGCGGCGGATGTGCATGCGGCAATGTGCCTTCGTGCGGGAATTGCTGCCAAGGCATAAAATCGGGAGATACGGGATGTTGTGCGAAAAAAGGAAGCGGATGCTGCAGTACCGGCGGTAAAACACCTCAGGTTATTGTGATAGGTAACGGCTCCAATATACTTGTGCGTGACGGCGGCTTTGACGGTGTCATCATAAAACTGGGAGACGCATTTACAAAGATAGAGCAAGACGGAAAATGCATTACGGCGGGCGCCGCCGCGCTTCTTTCAACGGTGTCGAAAGAAGCCGCGCAGCGGGGGCTTACCGGGATGGAGTTTGCGGGCGGTATTCCGGGAAGCCTCGGCGGCGCCGTGTATATGAACGCCGGCGCGTACGGCGGTGAGATGAAAGATGTAGTAAAATCAGTAAAAGTGATTTCACGTGACGGAATGCGCGAATACCTTGCTGATGTAACAGAACTTGCGTTGTCCTATAGACACAGCATTTTTATGGAAAATGGTGATATAGTAACGGAAGTGAC
>JAAWDW010000100.1 GCA_022793975.1 Bacillota bacterium | reverse complement strand
GTACTCATTTCTCATTTTTTTGGCTGTATTCTTAATTCAGGGCACACTTCTCAATTTATTTTCGATTTTCGGAGTGACACCTAATTTGCTGCTGTGCCTTACGGTTATGTTTGCACTGCTTTACGAAAGTCAGATGCATTCGATTGTATTCGGCTGCATATTCGGTATTCTTGCGGATATGTGCTTTATGCCGGTTGCGGGGGTTTCTTCGCTTGGGTATCTTGCGGTATCTCTTGCGGTTATGCTTGCAGGGAGGATATTCAACAGGGAAAATCTCATTACTATGTTGGTGCTAACAGCTGTTTCGACAGTCTTTTTTCAGATTTATATGTGGGTTATGTATTTTTTCCTCGGAAGCGGTATTTCGGTCACGTATATGCTGATTAGGCTTCCGCTTTGCATTATTTACAATATGGCTGCCGCAGCAGTTTTTTACCAGATATTTATACGCAAAGTAACGCGTTTCAGAAACGACAGATATTACAGGTAACGGGAAAATGAGAAAAATTTTTGAATTCAGATATTATCCGCTTATGATAGTAGGTGTAGTGCTTATGGCGGTGCTTGCCGTAAGGCTTTTTGTGCTTACGGTTGTGCAGCACGATGAGTGGAGCGTATATGCCGATAATCTGAGCCAGAAAAAAATATATACTTCTGCTCCGAGAGGAGAAATACTTGACAGGTACGGCAGAGTCCTGGCCGGAAACGTACAGACATTCTTGGTGAATTTTGATTCCACCGGAATGGAAAGCGAAGATATAAACAGGGTCGCACTTGATGTTATAAACATTCTCGAACAGAACGGAGACGAATATATAGACGAATTTCCCATAATAATCGAAAACGGTAATTTTGTATACACATATCAGAAAAATATAGACAACTGGCTGATAAGTGAAGGTATGCCGGTTTACTATACGGCAGAAATGGCGTTTAATCAGATAAGAGAGCAGCTGGAGATAGACGAGTCGCTCGACGTTTATGAAGCGCAGATTATAATGCAGAACACATACAATGTATATCCGCCGATTTCAGTTAAAAATATGACATTTACGCAGTATAACAATCAGCAGATTTTCCTCGGAAAGTATCAAATGGCAAAGGAGCAGATAGAATATGATATTTCCGCGGAAGAAGCGTTTAACAGACTGCGCGAGAGGTTTAAAATCGGAAGTGAATATTCGGTAGAAGATGCACGGAAGATATTGATAGTGAGAAACGAGATAGCCGAGCTTGGGTATATGATGTATATGAGTGCCACGATTGCTAATGATATTTCTCAGAACAGTATAATAATGCTGGAAGAAAGAAGTGACAGCCTGCCGGGAGTATCTGTCGTATCCGAGACGAAAAGATATTATCCGTACGGCAATACAGCTTCTCATATACTGGGATATCTCGGCAAGATTTCGGAAGCAAACAAAGAAGAGTATGTAAACGAAAAGGGCTATAATCCTAACGATATGATAGGACAGAGCGGAATAGAAAGCAGTTATGAAGAAGTGCTTCGGGGAAGTGACGGTGTGAAAACCGTACAAGTAAACGTAAACGGGGAGCTTGTAAACGTCATAAGTGAAATAGAAGAGAAAAAGGGTGATTCGGTTTATCTGACGATAGATGCAGAACTGCAGCAAACCGCAGAACGTGCGCTGGCTCAGGCTCTGCAGAAAATACAGACAGCGGGAACATTTGAAAGCAAATACGGAAATTACAAATACGGTACAGCATACAGAAATGCCAATGTCGGCGCGGCGGTAGCAATAGAGGTGGAAACCGGTGATGTGCTTGCAATGGCAAGCTGTCCGGATTTTGATCCCAACTTGTTTGCAACGGGCATTTCCAGTGAAGACTGGCAGGCGCTTCAAAGTAAGAACACGCGCGATTATCTTTCGCCGGCGCCTCTTTATAACGTGGCAACAAGAACAGCCGTACAGCCGGGATCAATTTTTAAGATGAATGTTGCGACGGCAGCTATGAAAAAAGGGCTTTCACCTGATACAAAACTTCGTGACGGCGGCTATATTATGGTCGGTAACAGACCATTTAACTGTCTCATCTGGACGAGAAGTCATGGCACCCACGGTGCTGTGGATCTGCGCCATGCAATAGAAGTGTCGTGCAATTATTATTTCTATGATATAGGCACAGGTACGGATTATTATACGGGAAAGAGCCTCGGCTATGATATAGATATGAACGATATAATGGAGACGGCAAAGGAGTACGGCCTTGGGCTGCCAACGGGAATAGAAATAAGCGAGACGGTAGCCGAAGTGCCTTCGGCGGAAAGAAAAATGAACTCAATGAAATCGTCTCTCAGATACTATCTAAGTACAAATGCCGAAGAATTCTTTGAAGAAAAAGTGATAAGCGATGAAAAAGTTCTTAATGAATATATAGAGACAATAGTTTCATGGACGGAAGAAAATCCAACACGCTCTGAGATCATATCAAGACTGCCGGAATACGGTGTAAAGGAAGATATGGTGACGAGCCTGGCGGATGCCTGTAAATTTGATTATTACAATCAGGCTAAACTGACGCGTGCAGATGATTTTAATATAGCTATCGGTCAGGGAGAAAACGCGTATACGCCGCTGCAGATGGCAAACTATATAGCTACAATAGGGAACAGAGGACTTCACAATAAAGTGTCTGTGGTGAAAGCAATAGAAAATCACGATCCGATAGAAAAACCGGAACCTTCCAAAGTGGATATAACAGAAAAGAATTTGGATGCCATAATCGATGGCATGACGCTCGTTGCAAACGGTCCTTCGGGAAGTCTGCGCGGAGTATTCGGAAGTTTTCCGGTGAAAGTTGCCGGTAAGACGGGAACAGCTCAGAAATCCGGGGTAATACAGCCGGCGGACGAAGCAGAGTATATAAGGGCACATCTTCGACAGCTTGATGCAAGTCTGCACTGGGAAGATGTTGAAGCGGAAATGAACAGAATTCTTGCAGAGGAATCGGACAAGTACAGAACAAAGGCTGCGGCCGTGGATCAGGCAGTGAAAAATCTTTCCGGGGGCAAAGTTACTCAGGCAAAGATAAATCAGTGGAAATCAGAATACGATAACTTTGCCTGGGTAGTGGCAATGGCACCTGCAGATGATCCGAAGATAGCTGTTGCCGTGCTCATATTCCAGGGAGGTACGGCAGGATATGCGGCTCCTGTGGCGCGTGAAATCATAGGAGATTATTTAAAGGTTTACGATAATAATACAAGTGTGGATTTGAATATAAATACTGTTGTTGATTAGGAGAAAGACGAGATGGGAAAAGTATTTTTAATAGCCTCAGGCAAGGGTGGAACGGGAAAAAGCATATTTGCATCAAATATGGGGGCACTGCTGGCGGAACGTGGCAGCAGCGTTGTACTTGTGGATATGGATATGGGGCTTCGTACGCTCGATATATATATGGGGCTTGAATCCAGGGTTGTATACAATGTTTATGATGTAATATCGGGAATGTGCCGCATAAAGCAGGCGCTTATAAAAGATAAGCGCTTTGAAAATCTCTATCTTATGGCGGCGGCTCCGCACAGGGATGACGGAGAAATTACAATGTTGCATATAAAAGTACTTTGCAGAAAGCTTGCGGAAAAATTTGATTATGTAATAATAGACGCGCCTGCCGGTATTGATGACGGATTTATACTTTCGGCTGCGGGGGCAGACAAGGCTGTAATCGTAACAACACCGGAATACGCAGCTGTGCGTGATGCCGAAATGGTGGACAGAGTGCTGACGAGCGCCGGAATAAGTGAAAAGTGCTATGTGATAAACAAGGTGCGCCCGGAACTCATAGCAGGCGGTGCGGTGCCTTCGATATCAGAAATTGACAGTATACTGCGAATACCGTTTGCCGGTATAATTCAGTATGATGATAATATCCACATTGCAGCCAACAACGGACTGCCGATAGTATTTAAAAAAGACACTTATATATATGAAAATATGGAAAAAATCGTCGATAGAATAATAGAATAACGGAATTTATATAATAATTTCAAAAACTATACTTTTTAGAATTACAGCATAACATCCGCATAAATCT
>JAAWDW010000099.1 GCA_022793975.1 Bacillota bacterium | reverse complement strand
TTTTTATAATGAAGAAAACGGTTATACTGTGGCGGCAGTCCAGAGCGAAACCGAAGAATTTGTTGCGGTAGGGTGTCTTCCTGATTCATCAAAAGGCAGGACGTATGTGCTTTCGGGTGTGTGGAAACAGCATCATTCGTATGGAGAACAATTTGTATTCAGTGAATTCCGTGAGGTGATGCCGACATCCCTTGAAGGTATAAGAGAGTTTCTGGCATCGGGAATGCTTAAAGGCATTGGCAGGAAAACGGCAGCTTCAATAGTTGCGAAGTTTGGAAAAAATACATTTGATGTGATAGAAAAAGCGCCGCATAGGCTCACGGAAATATCCGGTATCGGGCAAGCAAAGGCAGAAGCTGTATCCGAGGCTTTTAGGGCACATCGGGAGTTTGCGGAAGTAGCTATGTATTTTCAGCAGTACGGTATAAGTACAGAGTATGCTATGAAACTCTATAAACAGTACGGAAGCGATACTATAGCTGTCACAGCACAAAATCCGTATCAGATTGTAAAAGATGTTTCCGGAATAGGGTTTCATAAAGCAGACGTGATGGCACTGGCACTGGGAATAGAAAAAAACGATGAATTCAGGATAAAAAGCGGAATAGAGTTTACACTTTGGTATTATGCCGGAGAAGGTAATGTCTTTGTACCGCAGAAAGAATTGTGTGAGCGTACGGCGGGACTTCTCGATATATCTTCGGCCGATGTTTCCGACAAGATTTCCGAGATGGCAATTGAAGGAAGCATAAATGTTGATATACTTGAAGGCAGGGCGGTAGTATATCTTGCGGCATATTATAAAGCCGAGCGCAATGTAGCGGTAAAGCTTGCACAGCTTTATGATGCGGAACTTAAAGGAATAAATTCCGATATAAATTCGCTTATCGCATTTACGGAGAAAGAGACGGGGATTGCACTTTCGGAAAATCAAAAATACGCGGTTATCACCTCTCTTTCATACGGAGTTTCGGTAATAACAGGCGGTCCGGGAACGGGAAAAACAACTATTATTAACGCTATTATAAATGTACTTAGTCACGGCGGACACAAGACTGCGATAGCGGCGCCGACAGGAAGAGCAGCAAAGCGTATTACAGAAACTTCGGGGCATTTTGCGCAGACGATACACCGGCTGTTGGAATATTATTATTCCGAGGGAGAAGACGCTATGCGATTCGGAAAAACGGAAGAAGATCCTCTCGATTACGATGCCGTCATAATTGATGAAGCATCAATGGTGGATCTGCTTCTTATGAATGGACTCGTAAACGCCATAAAGCCGGGAACAAGACTTATAATGGTGGGAGATGCTGATCAGCTGCCGTCTGTCGGTGCGGGTAATGTGCTGCGCGATATAATAGACAGTGAGTATATATATTCGTTTAAGCTTGACGAAATATTCCGCCAGGCGCGGGAAAGTCTTATTGTTGTTAATGCGCACAGGATAAATAAAGGCGAGTATCCCAGTGTCAATGAAAAGGACAAAGATTTTTTCTTTATGAGAAAAAATAGTGAAATCGATATTCTGGAGACGATAAAGCAGCTTTATAAAGAGCGTTTGCCGAGGTATTATACCGATTGTGTGCCGGTGCGTGATATACAAGTGCTTACTCCTGTGCGAAAAGGGCTTATAGGAAGCATAAATTTGAATAAGGAACTGCAGGCGGCGCTAAATCCGCCGCGTGCAGATCTTGACGAAAAGAAATACGGCGATAAAATATTTCGTGTTGGCGATAAAGTGATGCAGATACGCAACAATTACGAACTTGCATGGAAAAGACTTTCGGACTTTACGGAGGGTGAGGGCATATTCAACGGAGATGTTGGGTTTGTCGAAACAATCGATACGGAATTTAACGAAATGACTGTAGTCTTTGACGAAGATAAGTATGTCAAATATGATGCTACGAATTTTGATGAACTGGAGCTTGCATATGCCGTTACAGTGCATAAAAGCCAGGGCAGTGAGTTTCCGATAGTTATAATGCCTGTATCATGGTTTCCGCCTGTGCTGGCAACAAGAAATTTGCTTTACACTGCGGTAACGAGAGGCAAAGAATCCGTAGTGCTTGTCGGGTCGGATCAGAAACTGTTTGCGATGGTTGACAACAACACGATAACAAAGAGATATTCGGGTCTTGCGGAGCGGCTTCGAACTGCAGGCAGCGACGGATTTTTCGGTCGCTGACGCGTAAGATACCGCTTAAAATGAATTTTGTTGTCTTTAAAATTGTTTTTTGCAAAATAAAGATAGAAGCATCGTATGCGTATATTGATATTTGGCATTTTCGAATAAATATAGAGCAGGTGATTTTAATGGTTAATTGCAGAATGAAAGACTGCGGGAGAGTTATGTTAATAGAAAAAGCGACAGCAAATGATATAGATGAAATTGAAAAAATGTATTATGCGGTGACCGAGTATCTTGAAAACACGATAAATTATCCGGCCTGGATAAACGGACTTTATCCGACACGCGAGACTTTTGAAGAGGCGGTAAGCAAAGAAAACATGTATGTAGCGCGCAAAAGTGCGGGAACGCTCGATGAAGGCAGCAAAATTGTTGCGGGAATGGTGCTAAAAAGCGAGGAGGAACCGGAATTCAGCGGCATAGAGTGGCAGATTGAAGCTGAAGCTTCGGAGACTTATGCGCTCTGTACGCTTGCTGTTTCGGCAGATTTTACCGGGTGCGGCATCGGAGAGGCTATGGTGCGCTTTGCAATTGAGCTTGCAGAGAAAAATGGTAAGAAAGCGATAAGACTTGATGTGACGGAGATAAATGCCGCGGCAATTGCGCTTTACGAAAAGTTGGGTTTTAAATATATAGATACTATGGATGCGGGTGTCGAATATGAACGCGAATACGGTCAACGCATATTCAGGCTTTATGAAAAGCTTGTACAGGCTGAACTACATATATAAATTCAGGCAAGATTAGAAGCGGTAAGAAATTTGTAAAATACAGACCGGAAATGAGAGAATGGGGGAGATTAATGGGAGGGAAAGAGAATAGGCACAGTATGCATAGTACGTACAGCAATATGCTTGTCAGGATATACGAAACGATGTGTGGTTTTTTGTATCCGGATAGTTTGTATTGTATAGGATGCGGCGCTGTTATAGACAATACGCGGCATTACGGTATTTGCGACAGCTGCCTTGCGACCTTTCACTTTGCAACCGCACGTACTTGTGAAAAATGCGGCAAGATACTTGAAGAGGGATACCATAAAGCTATATGCCGTGACTGCACAGTGCATGAGAAAAGTTTTGAACGCGGATATTCGTGTATGCTGTACGGTCTTTATGAGAAGAAAATACTGCGCGATTTCAAGTACAGCGGAAAATCATATTATGCCGGGTATCTTGGGGAACTTATGTACGACAGAATAGAGACGCTTATCGGAAACGAGATTCTTGCAGATATAATAGTGCCGGTGCCTCTGCACAGAAAGAAACTGAGTAAAAGAGGATATAATCAGGCGGAGCTGCTTGCACGCCAGATAGCAAAGAGATCGGGAATCCCGATGAAGAATGTTCTCGTAAGGACAAAAAATACAAAACCTATGAGTAAATTAACAGGTGCGGAACGGCGGGATAATTTAAGAGATGTATTTGCTGTCAAGCCTTTTTATTTAAATAAAATTAAAAATAATCGTGTATTGTTGATAGACGATATATATACGACAGGAAGTACCGCCAATGCCTGCAGTGATACACTTAAGACTGCGGGAGTGCATTCTGTTACTTTACTTTGTCTTGCATCAGGAGGTAACAGCGGCAGTAAGGATGCTTTTGCTAATTAGTATACTTTTTAATAA
>JAAWDW010000098.1 GCA_022793975.1 Bacillota bacterium | reverse complement strand
GTGCCATCTAACACCGGATTATTAACCAAAGCGGTATCTTTAGAGATACCGCTGTTTTATTTCCTCTTTATATTTTTTATCATTCTACAGGTTTTGGTCTGTGATTGTATCCCCAGCTGCAAATTGCATCCATAATAGGAATAAGAGAACGGCCTTTTTCCGAAAGACTGTATTCAACTTTCGGCGGTATCTGCGGATACTCGTTTCTTATAATAAGTCCGTCCGCTTCAAGCTCTTTCAGCTGCACACTGAGCGTCTTGAACGTTATGCTGCCGATTGTTCTCTGCAGAGCGTTGTAACGTATTGTTCCGTTTGTATGAATTGCATAAAGTATTATCATCTTCCATTTACCGCCTATAAGGCTTAATGTGTAAAGATAACAGCTTTCATCGCAATCATCATAAGGCTCTTTACTGCAGACAGTACATTCTGTTCTGTCGTTAATATCGTTCATATATACTTTCCTCCGTGATAGTATGCGTTGTAAAAGTAAGTGTCGCAATTTACAGACATATTATATACTTTTTGAATTATATATTCAAGAAGCTTGTACAAAAATTTACTGCTTCCGCTGTTACCTCTCGTATTTCACATTTTATTTTAAAAGCCTTATACCGCATACTATAAAAACAATTCCCAGAAGCAATATCCACGCCTGCATCGGCAGGAAAAACGCACATATTGTTATCAGTCCGAAAACAACAAGGACAAAACCCATTTCTTTAAATTTTTTATAGTCACAGCCGCCCGGTTTTTTAGGCTTGCAGTTATTTCCCATAATAATCACCCCGTTTATAATATGCCGTATGCCGAAAATTGTTTTAAAATATTTTTCCGTATGCTAAAATATATATTGAAAATACTATAAATAATGAGAGAGAAACAATGTACAGCAAAAAAAATGACATAGGAACAATATCTGTCAGCAAAAATGTTCTCGGAAATATCGTCGCGGATGCAGTAAAAACATTTGACGGCAGACTCGTTCTCTGCAATTCCAAAGGCAAAATAAGTCCTATAGACAGTATGAGTATCTATTTTCTCGATATAGACAGAATAGGTGGTAAAACCAAAATAAAAATCTATGTGCTTGTCAAATTCGGAGCCGGTATAAAACAGACGACAAATCAGCTTATAGAATTTGTCAACTGCCGTCTTGATGAACTTATCGGCAACGATTCCGCAGACATATCGGTTGTCATAAAAGGAGTATTTTCAAAGAATGTGACAAAAAGAAATATTGAGGTAAAAAAATAATGAATTTCCAAAGCAGTATCACAGAAATAAAAGGAATAGGTCAAAAGAAAGCCGAACTCCTCAAAAAACTCAATATAGAAACCGTGGCGGACCTCATAAATCTCTATCCGAGAAGTTACCAGGACAGACGTTATATTACACCAATATCGCAGCTTGTACCGGGAAATACATATCTCGTACGCGCACATATAATAAATATAGTAAATAATAAATTCTCATACGGAAAAAAGAAAACTCTTAAAATAACGGCTGACGACGGAAGCGGGCGTATGGAAGCTGTTTTTTTTAATGCCGGGTTTATGGCAAACGCTTTTACAGCGGGAGAAGAATATTTATTTTATGGACGAGTAAACAAAGGATACGCAAACAGGCTGCAGATGACACATCCGGAATTTTCTCAGGCAGCAAAGGAAACGCTCCGCGGTATAATTCCCGTGTACCCACTTACAGAGGGAATAAGTCAAAATGAAATGAGAAAATGGCAGAGGGAGCTCAATACATATGCTGAAAACGCCGAGGAATTTTTACCTGCTGACATCATAAACAGAAACAATTTGTGCTCATATTCTTACGCACTTTCAAATATTCATTTTCCCAAAGATGAACAAAAATTTAAAGAAGCAAGATACCGCCTTGTATTCGATGAAATGCTGCAGCTTCAGACCGGACTTTTGGCCATAAAAAAAGCAAGTTCGGGAAAGAATAACGGTATAGCATTTGATAAAAAAATTAAAACAGACGATTATATAAAATCGCTGCCTTATCCGCTTACACGTGCACAGCAAAAAGCCGCCGGCGAAATAATATCCGATATGGAAAGTAAAAATGTTATGAGCCGGCTTGTTCAAGGTGATGTTGGCTCCGGAAAAACCGCTGTTGCGGAAATTGCAATGTACAAAGCCGTTAAATGCGGTTTTCAGACTGTTTTAATGGCTCCGACAGAAATACTTGCAAGACAGCATTTTGAAGGTATAAAAGAACGGTTTTCGGCTTTCGGAATCAGAACAGGCTTTCTTTCCGGCAGTGTAACAAAAACGCAGCGTGAAACAATTCTTGAAATGATAAAGACGGGCAGTCTCGATGTCATAATCGGTACGCACGCTATTATTCAGCCTGATGTTAAGTTTAAAAATCTCGGACTTGTCATAACGGACGAGCAACACCGTTTTGGTGTAAACCACAGGATGCTTCTCGGACAGAAAGGAAAAAATCCCGATCAGATAGTAATGACAGCGACGCCTATTCCACGCACTCTTGCCGTAATACTTTACGGCGATCTGGACATATCTGTCATAGACGAACTTCCTCCGGGCAGACAGAGTATTACAACCAAAACAGTAGACGAAACAAGACGTATCGATGCTTACCGTTTTGTAAAAGGTCAAATAGAAAAAGGAAGACAAGCCTATGTGGTAGCACCGCTTATAGAGGATTCTGATACAATAAATGTGCGTTCCGCAGAATCTGTATATGATGAACTGCATCGTTTTTTTTCCGAAAATACGGTGGCACTTCTTCACGGTGAAATGAAACAGAAAGAAAAAGACGATATAATGGAACGCTTCAAAAACGGAAAAATTGATATTCTAGTATCTACTGTTGTAATAGAAGTGGGAATAAACGTACCCAATGCGACAGTTATGGTCATAGAAAATTCCGAGCGTTTCGGACTTGCCCAGCTTCATCAGCTGAGAGGACGTGTAGGAAGAGGAGAGCACAAATCATACTGCATTCTCATAAACAGCAGCAAGTCGGAAATAGCAGCGCAGCGTGCCGAAATTATGATAAACACATCAGACGGCTTTATAATCGCCGAAAAAGACCTTGAACTTCGCGGTCCCGGTGAATTTTTCGGTACCAGACAGCACGGCGTGCCGGATTTAAAAATAGCAAATCTCGTAAAGCACATTGATATGCTGGAAACCGTAAAAAAAGAATCGCTCGTTATACTTGCGGAAGACCCGCTTCTCGAAAGCGAAAAATACGCCGGACTGAAAACAAAAATCATCAAAACTTTTAACGGAAATCTTAATTTGAAAATGTAGCGGACGCTGCCAAAACAAGGCAAGAGCTGCTAATTATTTCAAAGAATACTTTTGCACCTTCTGATAAAAATAATAACGTAACAGGAGGTGAGAAAGAAATGACATTACAGGACAAGATGAACACTAATGCTAAGCCAGCATTAAAGAATCTTAAAACTGAAATTGCCAACGAACTCGGTCTTGCAAACTACGATACAATGGATAAGGGTAACCTTAGCGCAAGACAGAACGGTTATGTAGGCGGCTATATGACTAAGAAGTTAGTCGAGATGGCTGAACAGCAGTTATCAGGTAGATAAGAAAATTTGGATAGTGAGAGAAAGTCTGCAAAGGGTTTTGCAGGCTTTTTCTTTTTCCCGTTTGATGGTATAATTATTATATAGCGCCTAAACAACTGCTGATTACAGATGTCTCAAACTCGGCAAAATAGAATTCATCATACATAAATCTTGTGTACAAGCAAAAAATATGATACACTTTATTCCGTCAAATTGTTATTGTATAATTTATTTCGGAGGAAACTATGCGCATTATTACCGGAGAATACAAGGGCAGACGGCTTGAATCGCCGAAAGACAGAAGTATAAGACCGACAACCGACAAAGTTAAAGAAGCTATATTCTCGATAATTGCCTTTGATATTCCGGACGCGGTATGTGTAGACCTCTTTGCGGGCACGGGCAATCTCGGACTTGAAGCACTTTCGCGCGGAGCGGCACGCTGCTATTTCGGCGATAAAAGCAGGGAAAGTATCGCAATCGTACGAAAAAATATAAATATGTGCGGTGCACAGGATAAATCAATCATCATGGCCGGCGAATACCAGAAAGTTCTTGCCTCCTTAAGAGAAAAAGCTGATATATTTTTCCTTGACCCTCCGTACAAAGACGGTTTCACGGAAGACTGCATATCCTTGATCGCCGAAAACGATCTTTTGGCAGAAGACGGCATTATAATAGCAGAACACAGCAAGGATGAAAAACTGCCAGACGAAATAGCGGGATTCACCAAAATAAAAGAAAGAAAATACGGAGCAATCATTATCAGCATATATGGTTGATATTTTTACTGAAATTTGATAAAATTATTATCAGTATTTAGCGGAGGAATTTGACTAATGACAAAAAAAGCCTTATATACCGGCTCGTTCGATCCTATGACATACGGACATCTCGATATAATCGAGAGAGCCTCCAAGATATGCGATCAGCTGGTAGTAGGTGTAATTTACAACTTGTACAAAGAGCCGTTTTTTACACTTGAAGAACGCGTAAATATAATAAAAGAAACAGTATCGCACATACCTAACATAAGTGTAGACTCTTTTTCGGGTCTTCTCGCAAACTATGTAAACGAAAACAAATTCGATATCGTTGTGCGAGGGCTTCGGGCAACGACTGATTTTGAATACGAAATACAGATGGCTCAGGTCAATGCAGGACTTTACAGCGGAAATACAGAAACGATTTTTCTTATGACGGATCCCCAATATTCGTTCATAAGTTCAAGCGCGGTAAGAGAACTGCACGCTTTTAATGCTGATATTGCAAAATATGTTCCGCAGACCGTACTGCGCTGTATGAAGGAAAAAAAGATTAGGGAGGAAAAAAGATGAAGGTACTCGAACTACTTGATGAAATTGAAGAAATAGTCGATACTGCGGCAGGTTTTCCGCTTACAGGAAAAATTATGGTAGACGCAGAAGAGATACTGGAGATTGTAAAGGAAATAAGGGTAGAGCTTCCGGATGAAATTCAGCAGGCTCAGTGGATTAAAGACGAAAGACAGAGAATTTTGGATGAAGCAAAGCGCGAATACGAAACCGTTATCCGTGATGCACAGAAACAAGCAGAGGCTCTTATCGAAAATGATGATATCACCGTAAAGGCAAAGAGACGTGCGGAAGAAATTATGAATATCGCCGAATCGAATTGCAAGCAGCTGAAAATGAGCACATTTGATTATGTAGACAGTATTCTATATAATTTCCAAGATAAAATGGAACAGCTCAATGTTACGTATTTCCAGGAAATGTTTGAAAAGCTCGAAAGTACATTTGGAAATATCAATGCCACACTTGCCGCAAACAGGGAAGAAATCAAAGATATGGCATTTAAAGTACAGAACGAAGACCTTTAATTCTAAGTATAAATAAATTTTCATATATCCATAGCAGATGAATATTATCTACTATGGATATTTTTAATGAACGGACAAAACATACAAATATAGCGCTTTTTGCCGCACTTGCCGGATGTATATTTATGGTAGTGCTCCCTGATATAGCTCTTCTTTCTGCCCAAAAAGGTATAGTACTATGGGCAGGCAGCATACTTCCGGCGCTGCTTCCTTTTTTCATATGCGTAGGATTTATGAATTCGCTCGGAATAACAGAATATCTTCCGCGCGGGCTTTTTGTATTTACAATGAGTGTTCTTGCCGGCTATCCGATGGGAGCAAGGATTATCGGCGATATGATGAGAAAAGGCGAAATAGATTTATACACTGCACGCCGCCTAATAAGCTTCTGCAGTACATCGGGACCAACATTTCTCCTCGGTGCAGTGGGAAGCGGAATGCTCGGTTCTCACAAGGCCGGTATCGTAATAGCTTTATCACATTACGCAGGCGCGCTTGCAACAGGAGCCGTATTCTGCGGTGCTTTGAATTTCCTGCCGTTATGCGGCAATAAAGCAAACAGAATGAAACATAAATCCGGTAAAAACTCAGCTGCAAAATCAACACATATTCACAGCCGGCAAACTCGATACGAAAATTTCAGAACATCACAGCAGGACGTCTTTACACTGCTCACGGACTCTATTCTCGGAGCACTTAAGTCTCTGGGAATAGTACTTGCATATATAGTAATGTTTATGTTTATAACCGATCTCGTGCAGTTTTCCGGAATTTTAAACATATTCCCTGAACCGTATATGAAAGCCGTATTCAAAGGATTGTTTGAAATGACAGTAGGCTGTTCGGCCGTAAGTAAAATGCTCGTAAGCATAAATCTAAAAACTATACTCTGTACCTTTCTTGTATCTTTCAGCGGTATTTCTGTCATCGGGCAGTCACTTTCAATGCTCGCAGGAAGTGGCGTAGGCTCTCCATATTTTATATCGGTTAAACTGTGCCACGGCCTTTCCGCCGCATTAATCGCCGCATTTCTCCTTCATTTTATCGCCGTTTGATTGATAATATTGTATTTTTTGACTTTTACAAAATTTAGTGATAGAATTTATTATCTATTATTTATTGATGGGAGGGGATATTATGAAAGCATTGTTACTTAACGGCAGTCCGAGAAAAGGAAACATCTTCGCTGCACTCAGCGCTGTGGAAGAAGGACTGAAAACGATCAACGGCATAGAAATAGAAAATATAAGAATACAGGACAAGAAAATTGCTCCGTGTATGGGATGCGATGCATGCAAAGGAAACGGCGGCAGCTGCATTATCGGAGACGACGGAAACGAAATCGTGGAAAAACTTTATGAGGCCGATATACTTATCTTCGGAACTCCGGTATATTGGTGGGGAATGTCGGCACAGCTTAAACTCGTGCTTGATAGAATGTATTCCAAAAGTGAAGGTAAGCTCGGAGATAAGAAAATCGGCTACATCATAATCGGAGGCGATGACACGAGCAATATTCAATATGAACTTATTTCGAAACAGTTTGAATCGATAGCTAAGTATCTTGACTGGAAAGTCGTTTTCAGTGAAAAATACTCCGCATACGGCAAAGATGAACTTGCAGGTGACAGTGCAAAAATGGATTTGTTCAGAGAACTCGGAAAAAATTTTAAATAGTCAAATATACAGGAACAAAAGAAATGATAGCAGTCGGAATAACAGCTGAATACAATCCTTTTCATAACGGACATAAATATCATCTTATGAAAAGCAAAGAGCTTACCGGCGCTGATGTGTCAGTAGCCGTAATGAGCGGCAATTTTACACAGCGCGGTGAACCTGCCTGCACCGACAAATGGACGCGAGCGGAAATGGCAGTAAAAAACGGTGTTGATCTGGTGTTCGAACTTCCGTTCGTATATGCAGCAAACAGTGCCG
>JAAWDW010000097.1 GCA_022793975.1 Bacillota bacterium | reverse complement strand
GCTGGCCACGGATGGTACGGTAAGAACGGGACTGTATCAGAAAGCACTTGAAAATGAAGGGGCAGAGCCTTATACTTTAAGTGATGCGGGGCAAAGGCTTGTGATGCATGAGATCTATGACTGCGTGAAGTGCGGAAAGCCTGTAGATGATGAGGCCTGGTCTGAAATACAGCAGGAACTTATAGAAAACGGCTGTCGCAGGGCAATTCTTGCGTGTACCGAGCTTTCGGTGATAAAAGAAGAAAAAAAACTCAGCGATTACTATATAGATGCTATGGGAGTGCTGGCAGTGCGCTCAATAGAATATATGGGTAAGCGGGTGAAATAATGAATTTTTGTAAAATGAACGGTGCGGGCAATGATTTTATTATTATTGACAACCGGCCTTTTGGAAAAAGCGAGAGCGAGCTTTCCAAACTTGCGGCGCACCTTTGTGAGAGACGTATGTCGATAGGAGCCGATGGGCTGATCGCTATAGAGGCGTCACAGCATGGCGGTGATTTTCGAATGCGTTTTTTTAATTCTGACGGCAGCAAGAGTGAGATGTGCGGAAACGGAGCAAGGTGTATATGCAGATACGGGTATGAAAATGGACTTGCGGGGGAAGTACAGCATATTGAGACGGATGCGGGAGCAGTAGTGGGTGAAAGAATTTCCAAACGTGAATACAGAGTGCTTATGAACAGACCGTCGCTTATTGAATTTGACAGAGAAGCAACGATTTGGGATACGCACTTGGGATGCAATCGCGTGTATAAATGCGATTATGTTGAGCTTGGCAGTCCGGGTCTGCCGCATGCAGTTTTGGAGTATAAGGGCCTTCGGGATATTATGACATTTGCGAAAACAGAAATGAAGACAGAAGCCGGACTATATAGTACAGGAGAACGCAGAAGCGGTAATATGATTTTCAGACCCGAAAATGATGAGAGAGTCTCACATCTTCGCGAGATAGGCAGAGCAATAAGGAACTGTGAATGTTTCCCTAAAGGAACGAATGTCAATTTTTATGAGTTTACGGAAGATGGGAGTGTGTTTGAAGCGACGTTTGAACGCGGTGTGGAAGATTTTACATATGCCTGCGGCAGCGGCAGCACATCGGCAGCGATTGTACTGGCATTGAGAGGAAAACTTGCCGGCAGCGAGTGTGCGGGTGGTGAATGCGGTACCGGTATGTATAAACAGGAGATGAATGCCGTGCATACGGCGCGTCTTTTGATGCGCGGCGGAGAACTCGGTGTGCGTGTTGAACTTGCACCGGAAGATACAGACAGGTGTGCTGCAAGTGTTGAGCGCGTATATTTGTCGGGACCGACGAATATGGTTGCGGTCGGCAGGATAACAGATGATGAACTTTTGTATAATGTTTGGCAATTATGCAATACGTAAATATAATAATCACTAAATGAAGCAAAAGCATAAATTTTATTATTTTATACGATAAATTTATTGTTTCAATACTACAATATATATTAAAATAATAACGTATTCTGTAACCGGAAATAAGATTAAGAAAAGTATGCAGTAATGGATGTTTCTAAAATATTTAATAATTTTAAAAGTAATGTAAATGAAAAATATGAACGCTAAAGAATTCTTTATAAAACATATAATTGCGAACGAAGCTGATTTTAACAGATATATCTTAAGCAAAGTTTATACCAAAGATCTGGCAAATGACATTCTTCAAGAAGCATATGCAAGAGCTTGGAAGAATTTGGACAGCTTGAAGTATGAAACCAAAGTTAGGAATTGGATGTATGGAATCATCAAGAACTGCATTCGTGAATATTGGCGCAAGGCAGTGAAAGATGAAAAGATTATGTCCAATATTGTTGAAACTGACAGCGGTCCTATGGATTTGTATGAAATGATCAAAGGTAATGACGATGTACTTGAGACTGTAATCACAAACTTCGAAACCGAACTTGCATATGAAACTCTGATGTATATCAAAGAGGAATATAGAATTTTGATACATATGCGCTATGTCGAATGTTTGACTGTTAAAGAAATGGCTGAAATTACCGGCAAGAAAGAAAAGACTGTGAGTTCTAAATTGTCAAGGGCAGTTAAGAAATATCGTGAAGTTTATTTCAAACTTGAATCGGGAGAGGAGGTTCGCAGATATGATTAGGAAGAAAAAAGATTTTACCAAATATGAAAAACAGTTCTCGGATTTATTGATTAAATCTGTGCAGCAGCATACGGAAAACGCAGAGCCACCGCAGATTGACTATTCGTTTTTAAATGAAGACGAACCCGTACGCCTTAACATTGTCAGGAAAAGGGCAGTGCCAAAGGCTCTTGCCAGAGTGTCGGTTATACTTATTGTGTTTTTTGTCGGCATAAGTGTGGCCCTTGTAACAGATATGCCGGGCACCGCAAGTGCATGGAAAGCTCAGATGGCAAGAAGACTTTATGTGCTTAAGGAGGGATTCGTATCAAGCGACCCGAATGTATTGGATAACTATGCGAATGAAAATACTACAACAATTGTTATTAATGATTTAGCTAAAATTGAAAAGGTACAGAAGATTGCCCCAGAATTACCAATACCTGAATATGTTCCAGAAGGGTATAAATTTGATACTTTGACTTTTGATAGTACATATGACGGAGTATATAATGCAATATATAAATTTATAGGTAAAAATAATAATGAATTTTCACTTATTATTCAGCATGATTCAAATGTTGATTATTCTACAACTATTGTAGACTATGTGGTACAGACAATATATTTAGATGATAAGATTATATATGAATGGCAAAATTCAATAGAAGAAAGCTATGGTGTTATAGTTGCTTGTCAAGATTATATGGTGAATATAATTGGAACTATAAATAATGAAGAAATGCTATCAGTGGCTAAGAATTTAAATTAAAAGATGCAATATAATATTGCATCTTTTTATATTTATCTTGATAATTCCTGATAATATGTTTTTGTAGTAGTAATACCATTAACCTCGTCTGTAATTTCTATTTTTATTCTATATTCTTTACTGGATGTAATAGGGAAAGTGCATTGATGTAAAATTGCAACTTTATCTTCAACTGTATATATATCAGGGTCAACATTGCTTACATTTGAAAATCTTGTTGATCCGAGTGCTGCTGATTGTAAAGTTATTTTTGATGTAATGTATGGGGTATTACCGGAACTGCTTGCGGAAACAGTAGCTTTAGCTTTGGTTGACGAAGTTGCAATAAAGGATTTTGTGCATGTTACAATTGACTGCGGATCTATAGTATCATTATTTGCGGCGGCCCATGCCATAGTTGATGAAAAAACACTTACAAGCAGCATTACTAACACTAAAATTGTTGATATTCTTTTCTTTTTCATTTTTTTTCTCCTTTTTCATTTGAAATAAATATTTTGAGGTAAATTGAGATATCTCGCAATAATTATATATAAAAGTTTTGGCCAAAGGAAGTCAAATAATGGTAAGTACGAAAGTTCGGTACGAATATCCGAAAACCCGTACAACAAAACATGCATATTTTGTTTTATGCTTATTATGTAGCATTAATAGAGAAATAAAAAGCTACTGTTCTGTTTCTATTTTTTGCAGGCTTAGCAAAGGACAGGAGTGCTGTACGCCGAGCAGCTATATCTTGCTTTTGCTGCATAAATTCAACATTGAAGGAGGTCAGAAAATGAAAGAGAAGGATAAAAGTGTAGGTGGTACGATTTCAGTGGACATTCAGGATTTACTTTACCGCATGGGTGTAACCGCAAAGTATATTGGTTTTTTCCATACTGCGTGTGCGGTGGAGCTGGCAATGGAGGATCCGGAAAGGCTGCTTCTTGTCACAAAGTGGCTTTATCCTGATGTGGCTGAGCGCTACGATACCTCATGGAAATCTGTAGAGCGCAATATACGTACAGCGGCAAATGTAGCTTGGCAGGCAAATCCGGAGCTGTTATCGGAATATGCAGGATTTACGCTTTCCGAAAGACCGTGCAATTCACAGTTTTTAGCGATACTTGCCAACTATTGCAGCCGCGAAAAGGCTTCTTAGCTTAATTGCATAGGGGAAAATAAAAAAATTGGGAATAGGAATTAAAATAAATGAGATGTAAAATTCTCGGCGACAAAGCAGCCTTCTTTATCAAAAGATATGATAGAAACAGGCTGCTTTTGTATATTTACAAAGAAACTTAAAAAATTTTCACAAAAAGTGCAGTAAAACAGGCGATTTTGTCACTATATCATGTACAAGTTTTCGAACGGAACGAAAGGAAAGGACGTGATGCAGATGATGAAGACCTAAAAACACATTTATATTTTGCACATTAGAAATTTTTTAAGAAAGGACACAAAAGAATGAATTACGAAAATAGTAACATTGATACCCTAATTAAGAACAT
>JAAWDW010000096.1 GCA_022793975.1 Bacillota bacterium | reverse complement strand
TGTACGCCGCCCAGTACCAATCGCTTGTAATTACCGTTTCATCACGCTTTGAATAATTTACAATGGCATTTCTTATTGTTCCCGCGCCACCCGGTGTTGCGCAGGCTGCCGTAAACATATTCGGTCTATGAGAACCGAATGCGTATTTTTGAATTACATCGAGGTATTCCGGAATTCCCGAAAGAGGAGCATAAGCCGCAAAATCATCGGCCTTAAGGCTTTGAAGTGCTTTGTACACCGCATCGAACACCACAAGTTTACCGTTATCGTCAAGCAGTGCGCCCACGGTAGCGTTTATGACCTTATCGGCTCCTTCGCGTTTTGCCATTTCCTGCGCTTTGCTGGAAATACCGAAAATTTTATCCGTAAAATTGAGTTCCCTTCCGTTTGCCTCGGCAAAAATTAATTTTTCCATATTATACCTTCACACCTCGCTTTTTAAAAAATAGAAACATCTAAAAATAATATTTTCTATTATATATCTTAAGCCATTTCTTTACAAGAACTATCAGCATAAATTTGAGAATGTTTTTCAGATTTTACGGCAACAATAAAATCAAATGGAGGTGAACATTATGCGACAAGAAAGAAAAAAAGAAAGAGATAAAGCCGCGATATCGCTCGTGCTTTGCTTCAGTGTTATTGCCATCGCTTCCGTATTTACCGTAAAATCAAGCATTGATAAATTGAATCTGCAAAAACGAACTTCGGATCTCGGTATAACCCCGCAGATAGAGCAGCCTGTAACACAGCCGATCCCGACTGTGGACAGCAAGGATAACGAAGATGCAAAAAAACAGTCAGAATCAAATTTTGAAGCTCCGCTGTCAGGTAAAATAATTACGGAATTCAGTGCAAACTCCCCGGTATATTCCAAAACGCTCGATCAGTACATGACTCATTACGGCGTAGATATAGCCTCGCCGCTTGATACACAAGTAAAAGCCATTGCCGACGGCACCGTAACAAAAATTTATACCGACGATAAATACGGAATTACTGTAGAAATAAATCACGGAGACGGGCTCACGAGTATATACGGCAACCTTTCAACCGACAGTATGGCTGAAGTCAGCGATGTCGTGACAAAAGGTCAGGTAATAAGCGGAGTCGGCGATACATCTCTTTTCGAATCACTCGAAGAAAGTCATCTGCACTTCGAGATGCGTAAAGACGGCGTTTCTGTTGATCCAAAAGCATATATAACATTTAATTAACATTTTATGAGCCGGTGCGGAATGCGCCGGTTTTTTGTAAATAATCCTTTATTTCCGTTGACCTCAAGCCCTTTTTTGTATATTATATAAGTTATAATAGCTACAACTATTAAACTGCAAATTTCATTGCGGCAAAGCTGCCAAATATCGAAATTTGTGATATAAAATTTCATTACGAAAAATAGAATCGAGGTGTTTCCATATGGAATATAATTTCAGCATTACTAAAAATACAAATCCGAAAAAAAAGCCTGATCCCAACAATCTGCCTTTCGGCACTGTTTTTACTGATCATATGTTCATAATGGACTATAATGAGGAAAAAGGCTGGCACGACGGACGCATTGTCCCTTATGCTCCGATCCAGCTTGACCCTGCAGCTGTCGTACTTCACTATGGTCAGGAAATGTTTGAAGGACTCAAAGCATACAAAACTCAAAGCGGCAGAGTACAGCTTTTCAGACCATATATGAACGCACAGCGTACAAACAGAACAAATGACAGACTCTGCATACCGCAGATTGATGAAGAGCTTTTCGTATCGGCTATCAAAGCTCTCGTAAAAGTGGATCAGGACTGGATACCGCAGGGTGAAGGCACCTCACTTTATGTTCGTCCTTTCATTTTCGGGGACGAGCCTTTCCTCGGAGTAAGAGCGTCTAAAACTTACAAATTTATGATAATTTTAAGCCCTGTCGGTCCTTATTTTGCAAGTGGTCTCCAGCCGACAAAAATGTATGTTGAAGATGTATATGTAAGAGCAGTATCAGGCGGCACGGGCGAAGCAAAATGCGGCGGCAACTACGGAGGCAGCCTCAAGGCTCAGGAAATAGCTCATGAAAAAGGCTATGAACAGATTCTGTGGCTCGATGCACACGAACAGAAATACATAGAAGAAATAGGCGCGGCAAACGCATTCTTTGTCATTGACGGCGAAGTTGTGACAAGCCCTCTTAACGGCACTATTCTGCCCGGTATTACAAGGAATTCGATAATTGCACTTTGTAAGGAAAAGAACATTCCCATATCTGAAAAAAGACTTTCGATTGACGAGCTTGTTGCCGCATACAAAAACGGCAAGCTCACTGAAATGTTCGCTGCCGGAACTGCAGCTATCGTTTCTCCTGTCGGAGAACTCCTCTACAAAGACGAGCTTATGATCATAAATGAGCGTAAAATTGGTCCTATCGCTCAGGAAATGTACGACACAATTTACGGCATACAGACAGGAAGAATCGATGACTTTATGAACTGGACCGTTCCGGTAGAATAATCGGAGAAGTTACTCAAATGAATGAAAAACTTTTAGAAATAAAAAATAAGCTTAGTTTGCTCTCCGTATTCGGAGACGTTCTTGATACGCCCCTCATATATTCTCTAAACAATATGCTTTACGGACTCGGCATTGAATATGAAGAAATGTACAATGAGCAAACCGCGCATCTTTACGGAGAATTTTGCTCAGAAACCTATAAAGCAGGCGGTGACCTTGCACTCGCAGTGCGCGACATCATTCTGAAAGAAGATAATCCGTATCTTGAAATGGCTGTAAAAGAGAAGCAGATACCTGCTTCTCTTGCTTATACTGCCAAAACTGAACTTGCTCTCTTTAATGAAATTGCAAAATTGACAGCAGACGATTTTAAAGATGAAATAAAAAGCGGCATCGAACTTCCACGCTGGAAAAACTCTGATGTAGATATAGCAAAATCTTTTTTCGATATGATCGCATCAATCAAAACAAAGGGTTACGGAATATTTGCCCGCGCAAATGTATTTAAAGTTGCCGATGACGGAGAACTCGCACCTATAATGAATGCCGATATCCTTCCGCTCTCATCGCTTTACGGATATAAACGCGAACGCAGTCTCGTACTTGACAACACACTTTCGCTTGCAGAGGGCGGAAATGCCGCCAATGTGCTTCTGTACGGCGATGCCGGCACAGGTAAATCTACAACCATAAAAGCTTGCGCCGCGGCTTGCTTTGACAAAGGGCTGCGCCTCGTAGAATTTAAGAAAAACCAGCTTAAATTTATTCCCGCACTCACAGAAAAACTTGCGGATACTCCGCTTAAATTCATTTTTTATATAGACGACCTTTCGTTCCGCGCCGATGATGACGATTTCTGCTTCCTCAAAGGTATTCTTGAAGGTGATGTTTCCGGCAATGCAAACAATATCAGAATATACGCATCAAGCAACAGACGTCACCTGATGCGTGAATCATTTGACGCACGTACAGGAAGCGAAATACACCTTAACGATACGCTTCAAGAGACCATGAGTCTGTCTGACCGTTTCGGACTTACGATTACTTTCTCAAAGCCGGAAAAAGATCTGTATATTGAAATTGTTGAGAACCTGGCTGCGGAATACGGCATCAAACTACCTTATGACGAACTTGTGCTCGGCGCAGAAGCCTTTGCGATACGTACAAATGGCAGAAGTCCGCGCACCGCAAAGCAGTATATCATGTCGTTAACTGTGGAGCATAAATCATAAAACCGATTTTGCATTTTCAAATATCATAATAATAGAATATATATGTTTTATAAATATATACTTTTTAATAATAAAATCAGCATAGCATAACATTCGTATACATTGAGCGAACTGTAAACCAGGCC
>JAAWDW010000095.1 GCA_022793975.1 Bacillota bacterium | reverse complement strand
CTTATGGATAAAAGCGGCAAGGTCAGGTTTGAAGATGCGGATCTTATAGTTTATAATCACGGTGCGTATATGCCGCTTCAGAAAAAAGTGATCGGGACTTTCGGATTTTCGGTGATGAAGCCAAAGACACAAAAGAAAAAAGCGGCGGCAAGAAGAAGTGCGGGCAGAATGAAGAAGCGCAGAGAAAAACAGTGAGCCGGACGGTCAGGATGCTGATGCTGCAATAAGGAGAAAAGTAAAAAGGCTGCCGGGGGACAGCCTTGCATATAATGCCGACAAATAACATTAAATATCATGAGATTTTTTAGCGTTATGATTATAGATTGGCTCAAGTCCAGCTATGTAACCAAGGCAATCTTCGCAAATAAAAGATTCTCTGTAATTGATGCAATCATTAGTATTATTACATATCGCACATTTTTTTATATGTTTTTTATTAACCATTTTATAAAATCTCCTTCATATTATATCAGTTATATTAGAGCTCGCCGGCAATTAAAATATAGTATATCTGCTGAAAAGCGGCAACGAAAAATATTAGGAGTTGCAAAAATAAAGTTTTCAATTGTAAAAAAATATTGAGTTATTGTAAACGGAGGTATTTGTGATGTTTGAAAATTTCAGAGTACCGAGCAATGTCAGTATTGCGGGATACCGCTGGGACTGTGAAAATCCGCAGAAAGTTCTGTGCATTATTCATGGAATAGGAGAATATCAAGGAAGATATGACAGAGTTGCGAAAGCATTTAATGCTGAAGGAATTGCGGTGCTCGGTATGGATCATCGCGGACATGGGCTTTCCGAGGGTACGCGCGGTCATGCAGCTCCGAGACGGGAAGTATTGTCTGATATAGACGCTCTTATAACCTATACAGAAAGTAATTTTCCGGGGCTTCCTATCATAATGTACGGTCACAGTATGGGAGGCAATATTATGCTTGATTACAGAATACGCGGAAATAAGTCGCGCATCCCTTCCGCTTACATAATTTCTGCGCCGTGGATAAAGCTGTATAAACCTTTTCCCAAGGCTGTCGTGTCCTTTGCGCATATTATGGCGAAAGTAAAGCCGGAATTGCAGATTTCTTCGAGGATTGACGAAAAAATACTTGGGAATCCGCTTAATGTGCGCGGATACTATAAAGATCCGTTTGTTCACAGCTATATAACGGCGGCCTGCGCGGCAGACGGCTTTGATGTCGGAAAGGCGCTTTATGAGAATAAACTTGAAGGGAATTTCGGCGGTCGCGGAAAACCGCTGCTGCTGATGCACGGCGATGCCGATATGATATGCGATGTTTCGGGAAGCAGGGCGGTTGCAGCTTATGAGCCTAATTGCAGATATATAGAATGGCAGGGATATTATCACGAAATACATAACGGTGGACCGCTTGCAAGCGGCGATGAAGTGATAAAAACAGCAGTAGAGTTTGTAAAAAGCATATAAAAATATATTTTGAGATAAAAAGGTTGTCTTTTGCGGATCTTTTGCCGCTAAAGACAACCTTTGTTTTTATTTATGGAGATTTGGAACTTGCGGATTTACCCATACAGTGCGGTTATTTGTAAAGATGACCATACCGGGCTTGGCGCCGTTTGGCTTTTTTACGTAGCGTACGGGAACATAGTCAACAGGAACATTTTCCGATTCACGGGCTTTGCTGTAATATGCGGCCAGAGAAGCGGCTTCGAGTATGGCGGTTTCGGATATGTCGCCGGCTGCGGCTCCCTCGGCAAAGAGTATTACGTGTGAGCCGGGAATATCTTTTGTATGAAACCAAATGTCTTTGTTTCCTGCGGTTTTGAAAGTGAGCAAATCGTTTTCCTTATTGTTTCTGCCGATGAGTACGCGGTATCCATCGGATGTATAGTATTCGTAGGGTGCGGTTTTGCTCTTGGCAGTGCGAAAAGCGTTTTTTCTGCGACGCAGATAACCGTTTTCGACAAGCTCATTTCTCAGTTCTTCTATCTCTTCTATTGATGATGCGTTGCCTGCAAAGACAGATACTGATTCGAGATATTCTATATCTTTTTCGGTTTCTGCAAGCTGCAGGGTCTTTTCTTTGACAGCGGTTTTCGCTTTTCCGTATTTCTTAAAGTAACTTTGCGCGTTCTTTGACGGGCTGTATCTTATATCAAGAGGGATTGTCACAAGCTCGCCGTTGTAGTAATTTGTGACCGTAACGCTTTCGGCTCCGGACTTCACCAAGTGTATATTTGCTGTGAGCAATTCCCCGTAAAGTCTGAAATCTTCAGAGTTTTCCGCTTTAAGAAGATCCTCCGCAAGTCTTTGTTTTTTTAGATAAAGCTTGTCCAGGGCCGATTTTAAAGCGCGCGAAATATCGTTTGATTTCTGTTTTACGCGGTTTGAAGAATTTTTATTGCTGTAAAAGTATTCTGCAGCTTCGCTTATTGTATCGAAACGAAGCGCATTATAGTAATTTTCATACGCATCGAGAGGGAATATGTGGAATTCGACCGGAGTGCCATCCTTGTCCGTATAGACGACAGGCGTAAAAATGAAACTGCCTGTATTTGTATTTTCCGTAGCGGTATTTGAATGCGGTGGCATTGCCGATACATTTATGAGACCGTATTCTTTGTTTTCCGATGAATAAAATATGTTGCGGATGCCAGCAATATTTTTACAGACAAGAGAACCTATGTTGCCGGATTTTTCATCGGGAATAGTTCTTTCATCGATAAGATTGTTTACGTGGCTGCCCGCCGCACTGCTGATTTCCGAAGAGATTTTCGCAGCAATATCATTACAGACCGCGGGAGAAAAGCCTTGCACTTTTCCCAAAATTGCTTTCGCCAGCATATTTTCATCAAGTACAGAGCCTGAAAAAAATGCTGATTTATTAAAACCGGAAAATGACTCTTCCGTTATCTCATCGAGTGGAATTTTACCCTGTGACGGCGGATATTCGTATATTTTGCCGGGAAGCAGCTGCCTTACTCTGTTCACATCTATTGATACGCGTTTGATGCAATCAATTATTTTTCCGGATTCGATATCAAGTGCTATTATATTGCTGTGCTTGCCCATTATCTCAAAAATGAGCCTTTTGTTTACGGAAAAACCCAGTTCATTCATTGTTTCAACATCTATTTCGATTATACGTTCCGTTTCCCGCTGCCTGATATTCGTAATTCTACCGCCGGAAAAATGCTTACGCATAAGCATGCAGAATGCCGGGGGAGATGCCGGATTTTCAAAATTTTCGTGCGTAATGTGTACGCGTGCGTGCGATGAGCTGCACGAGGCGTAAAGTTTGAGATTTCCCGTATGTGTGTGTATATTAAATATCAGTTCGTCATTATCGGGCTGATATACTTTTTCGATTTTCCCATATTTGATTTTGTCAGCAAGCTCCAGAGCAACAGCGCGCGTAACAAGTCCGTCAAATGCCATAATTATCACCTTATTTCTTTATTATCCTTGCGGCTTTTGCCGCAAAGGTTGTATAATATTTATATTATCATAAATTTTACAGATAGAAAAGAGGAGAGAATTGTATGGTAAAAAGTATGACCGGCTTCGGGAGAAGCGAATACACTGACGGTAAGAGAAACATAATGGTTGAAATAAAGTCGGTGAATCACAGATACAGCGACATAAGCGTCAGAATGCCGAGACGTTATTCGTTTGCTGAGGATAAAATAAAGAATACGGTAAAGGAAACTCTGCGACGCGGAAAAGCAGATGTATCTATTCTCGTTGAAAATACTGCGGAATCCGATGTAAATGTTAAGCTTAATACGATGATAGCAAAGCAATACTGCGATAATCTCAATGAACTTGCGACTGAATTTGGTCTTGACAGCAATATTACACTGCAGTTTCTTGCAACACTTCCTGATGTTATGAAACCTGTACCGAATATTGAAGATGAAGAGGAAATAACAAAAGCACTTCTTGCCGCGGTTTCGGACGCATTGGAGAAGATTGACGAAATGCGCAGGATTGAGGGTGCTAAGCTTGCCGAAGATCTGATAATGAGGGGTGAAACGATCAGAGTATTGGCAAATAAAATCGGGGAAAGATCGCCTCTTGTAACAAAAGCGTATGAAGAAAAGCTGCGAGAACGTATAACAGAGTTGGTGGGCAAGAGTGTGACTGTTCCGGAAGACCGTATACTGCTGGAAGCGGCTGTATTTGCGGATAAATCGAGCATAACAGAAGAACTTGTACGTCTTGACAGTCATACGATACAGCTTAAAAATATACTTTCGAACAGCAATCAACCGGATGGAAAGAAGCTTGATTTTCTTGTGCAGGAGATGAACAGAGAGGCTAATACTATCGGCTCAAAAGCAAACGATATAGAAATAACAAACTTGATGCTGGAAATGAAATCGGAGATAGAGAAGATCCGCGAACAAGTGCAGAATATTGAGTAAAAACATTTTAACAATGGGTGGTTTGATAAAATGTGACAAGAATTGTATTAAAATGGTAGATTCCCAAGACCTGGTATGAGCATTTGCAGATTATTGAAGTGATTTTAAAGAAATGTAACCGCATATATTGTTAAACATTATGTTGAAAAGACAGCATATTATGTATGGGTTAATGAAATATATCCGAAAATAATACGATATGCAGTATATAGTATGGTGATGTTTAATTAATGATATTAAAAAAGTCGAAAAAAATCAAAAAACAGTAAAAAATATGTGGTGATTTTATGTGGACTGTGTTACAATTAGACGTGTATATTGAAAATTATATGTGAAAATGTGACATATAATGGCAAGGTACAGAAATAATAAAGAAATAAAAACTGAATGAACGTTTAAAATATCTATTAAATTCTATTCAAATTTAACGAGAGAGGAGAAAAAATGACTGAGAGTTTAAAGAAGATATTTACCTGTAGCATTGCATTTTTAATAATACTGGCAATGCTATTAAGCGATTTTGCTTACGCATTCTCATCCATCGGCATAGATGCCGCGGGAGACGGAGAGGAGGCGAATAATAAGAATGTTCTGGACGAAAACGGATGGACAGAGGATCGGTCTATCCATTTTGACATGTCCGAACTTCCTTTCCAGGGCAGCGGCCAGAAAGCAATAGTTACAGCCTGCTATACAGTGCTTGTAAATGACGGAGAAGAAGCGATTACAGATCTTGAGTCAAATACGGTAATGAGAAGACTTTCTGATACTGCGGATGCTTTTGGCAACGTCGTTAAGTGGGAAACAAGCAATGAGGAAAAACTCTCAATAGATAATGTATCGGTGCAGCTCGTAGAAGGCAGACTCGCAGAAGATGGCAAACGCCGTCTGATGCTCCTCTCAACTGCCGAAATGACGTGGAACAGCGCCGAAATGGGCGAGGACGTTACATATACGGCAACAGTAAACGGTACGGCAGATTCGGCAAATCCTCTCAAAGCCGAAGGTAAAGCGTATCTTGGAATGAGCGAAGAAGACCCTGAGCTTGCAGAACTCCTTGAGCAGCTTATGTCGGGTCAGGATGAAAACGGAAACAACAATGCCGATAACGAATCGATCACAAATCTTGAAACAGCCGATTCGATAAAGGAACAGATAAAGAATGCGGAGACTATCGAAGTGGCTAAGTTCTTTATCGAGATGTATACGGAAATGGGTCACGGAAGACTTTCGGAAGAGGAAGTTGCGGAGCTTGGTGTAGATGTGGATGCACTTATTGAAGCCGGATACAGTTTTGATGCTTCGGATGACGATATGAAGGAAACGGAGGTCCCGAATCTGAATGTTTTCGGAGATCTCGAAGACGATGAGGAAAATACTGAGAAAACTGACAGTGATAAAGAAGACGAAGACAAAGACGATAATAAAGATGATTTAGACGAGAACAAAGAAGATGAAGATACGGATGACAAAAATATAAACGGTAAAGACGAATCTTCGGAAGCTGAAAATAAAGACACTGCAAATACAACAGCCGACAATGAAAACAGTGAAGCGGCAAATGATGAAAATGAAAAAGCAGAAGGCAATAACAATGAGCCTTCTAAAGAAGAGCTGGCAGAGATGCTGGCAACGGCTGCTGAAGAAGATAAAAGGATTGCAGAAAAATTAGAATCGCAGAAAAAAGCAAACGCCGATAACGCACAGGCAGCTTCAGTGAGAATGGAATATACTCTTCCGGCAGGAAATGAAAATAAGGAAGAGACTGAAGATATTGCAGGAGCGTTAGGAAACGGCCAAGATGCAGCAGGCGGCACAGATAATGTGCAGCCTGCTCCGGCCGTTTCGGAGGATGACGGAAATGACAATGAAGCAGCTGCTGATGAGAAAACTGAGCTGCAGCCGATAACATCAAATATGATGTCTGAAGCGAGGATGGCTCCGCGCGCGGCAAGCACAGGTGACAGCGGATATATGATCCGTGTAGAGATAGGCAGAGCTGAAAGTCTTACAGATTACATAAGAGATCTAACAGGCAGCTCGGCAGCTCCGTCAAATCTGAAGCTTACAGATGCTTCTCTCGGTACGATTTCAGGAACGAATATCACAGGAGCTAAGCGCGGACGCACAAAGCTTACGATGACAGTAAACGGACAGTTCTATGTAACAAATCTCGAAGTTGTGGGGGACGGTGAGATTGCGGTACCGCAGATAGTAGCGGGAACAAATCATATGGCGGTGCTAAAGGCAGACGGAACAGTATGGACGTGGGGAGCATCGATAGCGCTCGGAAACGGAAATACAGGAAACAGCAATACACCTGTACAGGTAAAGATAAATGCAAGT
>JAAWDW010000094.1 GCA_022793975.1 Bacillota bacterium | reverse complement strand
TGAGCCGTACATAGATGCGAAAACTATGGAGCTTCATCATGATAAGCATCTTCAGACATATATAGATAATCTCAATGATGCGCTGAAGGACTGTCCGGAGCTTCAGGATTTATCTCTTGAACAACTTATAATCAACTCTCACAGACTTCCTGAAGATATAGGAACAAAGATTCACAATAATGCCGGAGGTGTTTATAATCATAGATTTTTCTTTGCCGGAATGCAGAATCCTCAAGACAGCGCCGGAATGCCCAAAGGCCGGCTTGAAGCAGAAGTGATAAAGACATACGGCAGCTTTGATAACTTTAAAACCGCGTTTAAAAAAGCTGCGCTGTCGGTATTCGGATCGGGATATGCCTGGCTTGCGGTCTGCAGAGGGAAGCTGAGAATAATTACAACCGCCAATCAGGATACACTGCTTGAAATGGGAATGTGTCCTGTTATATCGCTTGATGTTTGGGAACACGCATATTATCTAAAGCACTACAATGTCCGTGCAGCTTATATTGATGATTGGTTTAATGTTGTCAATTGGTCCAAAGCTGAGAAAAATTATCTTAAGTGTACAGGCAGATAAAATAAAACAGCCGTTTATTTTCGGATAAAAATATGTTAATATAAAACTTATGATGAATAGAATATACCGTAAGGAGGCTTAAATTTGCGGAGCGTAAAAGACAGTATGAATGAACATAACAGAATTACGGCGAAAGTATCGCGTGTTACAATAGCAGCAAATACAGTGCTCGCTTTGCTTAAGGCGGCAGCCGGAGTTATCGGACATTCCGGGGCAATGCTTGCCGATGCGGCTCACACGTTCTCGGATTTGTTCGCCTCCTTTGCGGTACTTATAGGAGTATATATTTCCGATAATGTACGAAGCGCCGATAAAGAAATTTTCAGAAACAGAATAGAAGGTATAATATCGGTCTTGCTGAGTTTGCTGCTTGCTTATCTGTCGATTGAAATAGGTATGGGCGGAGTAATTACCGTTATATCGGGAGATTATAAAACCGCCGAAGCACCGACTATGCTTCCGCTTGCGGTGGCGCTTGTATCAATAGTGATAAAAGAAGCACTTTACAGATACAGCATTAAAAGTGCGGAAAAGACAGATTCTGTCGTGCTGAGAGCAATAGCCTGGCATAATCGGACGGATGCGCTTGTAACTATTGGCAGTCTTATCGGGATACTCGGTGCAAGATGCGGATATTTAGTATTTGATCCTGCGGCATCGATAATAATAAGTATTCTTGTAATGAAAGCTGCTTTTGAGATATTTATCGATGCTGTCCGTACACTGAAAAACAAGAGATAAAAAAATTGCGTATGAGGCAAAAAACAAGATGAAGAGAGCGGCATTTTATGGTATACTAACAGTAAACGCAGGCGAGCATACAAAAGGAGAATTCTGATGGAACCAAAATATAAACGAGTTGTACTTAAAATAAGCGGTGAGGCGCTTGCCGGAGACAACAGGACGGGTATTTCCGATGAGATGCTGGAAACAGTTGCCCGGCAGGTAAAAGAAATTAAGGATATGGGAGTACAGATTGCGATAGTTGTCGGCGGAGGCAATTTCTGGCGCGGCAGGACAAGCAAATCTATGGACCGTGCGACAGCCGATTATATGGGAATGCTGGCAACCGTGATCAATTCTCTTGCACTTCAGGATGCTTTTGAAAATATCGGGATGAAGACAAAAGTGCAGACTGCCATAGAGATGAAAGAAGTGGCGGAGCCTTACATAAGAAGAAAAGCCGTTTCGGAACTCAATCACGGAGATATAGTCATATTCGGTGCGGGAACAGGAAATCCATTCTTTTCAACGGATACGACAGCAGCCTTGAGAGCCGCGGAAATAGACGCAGAAGTAATACTTCTCGCCAAAAAAGTGGACGCCGTTTATTCAGATGATCCGGAAACAAATCCCGATGCTGTAAAATATGACAAGCTTACACACCATGAAGTTTTGGAAAAGGAGCTCGGGGTGATGGATTCGACCGCAGCTTCGCTCTGCAGAGACAATAATATAGCAATTCACGTATTTGCGCTTGCCGAAGAAGGCAATATGAAGCGCGCCGTATGCGGGGAAAAAATAGGAACTATTATAAGGTAAAAGGAGAAAAGAAAATGAGCAAGAATGTTAAACAGGAATTAGCTGATAAGACAGCGAAAACTATATCGGTTATGAAAGAAGAACTGAATACCGTAAGGGCGGGAAGAGCGAATCCCGCACTCCTCGATAAAGTTGCGGTTGATTACTATGGAAGTCCGACGCCGCTCAAAAATCTTGCCAATATATCGGTTCCGGATCCGAGAACTCTTCTCATCGCACCTTTTGACCCTAAGTCGATTGCCGAAATAGAAAAGGCTATAAATGCGGCTAACCTCGGTATTACTCCGTCAAATGACGGCAAGAGCGTGAGACTCGTAATTCCGCAGCTGACGGAAGAAAGAAGAAAAGAATTAACAAAGACGGTTAAGAAAATCGGTGAGGATGCAAAGGTAGCCGTAAGAAATTTAAGAAGAGATATGAATGACGAGCTTAAGAAGCAGGAAAAGGCTGGAGAATTGACAGAGGATGATCTGAAAAAGGAACTTGACGATGTTCAGAAAGCAATTGATAAGGCTGTTAAGGATATAGATGATGTCTGTGCGGCTAAAGAAAAGGAAATAATGGAAATATAGCTGAAAACTTTTACAGGCTTAATTTTGACAGGTGGTCGGTGTTCCGACCACTTGTGTTTAATTACAGGGAGAGAGTAATATAATGCTTGATATGGAACGGATTCCCACGCATGTTGCGGTCGTAATGGACGGCAACGGCAGATGGGCTGACAAAAGAAGAATGCCGAAGATGGCAGGACACAATGCCGGTATGAAAGCGATGAAAGAAATCGTAAAGAGAGCAAGCAGCATAGGGATCAGACATCTTACGGTATATGCGTTTTCTACAGAGAACTGGAAACGCAGCACAGAAGAAATAGGAGGGATCTTTAAACTCATAGTAGTGTATGTCGATAATGAGCTTAAGGAACTTCATGCAAATAATGTGCGCGTGAAAATACTCGGTGATTACAGTATGCTGCCGGCTGATTCTGTAGACAGGATAAACAAAGCTATAGATATGACCAAAAACAATACGGGAATGCAGTTTAATATCGCACTAAATTACGGCGGCAGAGATGATATAAGGCGTGCGACTGCGGATATAGCGAGGCTTGTCCAAGCAGGAGAAATAAAGCCTGAGGATATCACTGAAGATATGATAGGAGACTATCTCTGGACGGGAAAAATGCACGCGGACTGCGGTGATCCTGAGCTTATAATAAGAACAAGCGGTGAAATGCGACTTTCAAATTATCTTTTATGGCAGAGTGCTTACAGTGAATTTGTGTTTACAGATGTGCTGTGGCCGGATTTTACACCGGAGAGGTTTGAAGAGGCAATAGAAGAATATCAGGGAAGAAACAGAAGATTCGGAGGCAGGTAGTTTATGAAGACAAGAATCATTTCCGGGCTTGTAATGGCGCCGCTTCTTCTTATCGTGTATTTTGGAGGACCGTTGCTGACGCTGGCTTGCTTTCTGATAGGAATAATCGGCAGCCGTGAATTTTACAGCGGATTTGCGAAAATGGGGGTAAAAGCATCATATGCCGTAACTTGCACCGCAGCTCTCGCACTCTATGCGATAGATATGTTTATAGATAGCGATTCGCAGTATTTTATAACGACAATGCAGCTTTGGTTTTTCGCGGTGGTGCTGGCAAGCTGTCTCTATCTTTTTAAGATAGATGAAAGGCAGCCTGCAGATGCTATGGCAACTATAACAGGAACATTTTATGTCGTATTCTTTTCGTATCATGTGACTGCCGCCGAGCAATCCGGCGAATACGGGATGCTCGTATGGCTTATATTCCTGACAGCGTTCGGTACGGATATAATGGCATATTTTACGGGATATTTTTTGGGAAAACACAAGCTGTGCCCGAAAATAAGTCCCAAAAAGACGATAGAAGGAAGTATCGGCGGCATTATCGGCAGTACCGTTCTTTCAGCTCTGTTCGGGTATTTCTTTTTTGAGAGAATATTCATCCACTGTATAATAATAGGTGTGCTTGGCGGTGTGGTTTCGCAGTTCGGAGATCTTACAGCTTCTGTATTTAAGCGCAAAATGGGGATAAAAGATTACGGCAGTCTGATACCGGGACATGGAGGAATTCTCGATAGGTTTGACAGTGTGCTGTTTACGGCACCTATGGTTTATTATTATATAATGCTCGTGCTTTCATAAAGCGGAGCAGTATTAAGAACAAAAAAGGCTGAGAACAGCAGCGGAGAATTATGAAAAAGGTAGCAATTTTGGGAAGCACCGGTTCTATAGGAACTCAGGCGCTCGATGTAATAGAACAGAACAGAGAAGAATTTAAAGTTTCGGTGATTTCGTGTGCGAGCAGAATCGAACTGCTTGAGGAGCAGATAAAAAAGTTTGCACCGGAAGCAGTTGTAACGGCGGAAGAAAAAGATGCGCTTTATCTTTCACGGAAATATCCGCATATAGAAGCGGATTTCGGAGTGAACGGGCTTAACGCAGCAGCATCGGGAGATGCAGACATAATACTTAATTCGCTTGTGGGTATGAGAGGACTTGTGCCTACATATTATGCGGCTAAATCTGGGAAGACGATAGCGTTTGCAAATAAAGAAACACTCGTTGCGGGCGGAGAACTTATAATGAAGACGGCAGCTGAAAACGACGCGCGGCTTCTTCCTGTAGACAGTGAGCACAGTGCAATATTCCAATGTCTTGAGGGTAATGAGGGCAGAAACGTAAGAAGAATACTGCTTACAGCGTCAGGTGGTCCCTTTAGAGGATATAAAAGAGAGCAACTTGAAAAAGTAACGCTTGAGCAGGCACTTAAACATCCAAAATGGAATATGGGAGCTAAGATAAGTATAGATTCGGCGACGATGATGAACAAAGGATTGGAAGTGATAGAAGCAAGATGGCTTTTTGATATTCCGGCGGAAAAAATAGAGATAATTGTGCATCCGCAGTCTGTTGTTCATTCAATGGTAGAGTATGAAGATACGGCAGTAATAGCGCAGCTTGGTATGCCCGATATGCGTGTGCCGATAGCATATGCGCTTGCATATCCAAAACGGCTTGCTCTTAACTTTACACCGCTTGATCTTTTTACATATGCATCAAATCTGACATTTGAAAAGCCGGATAAAGAGGTGTTTAAATGCATACAATTTGCATATGATGCACTTGCAGCGGGCGGAAGCATGACAACTGTGCTTAATGCGGCAAATGAAGAACTTGTTTCCGCTTTTCTCGGAAAAAAGATATTATTTACCGATATTCAGGATAATATAGAAAGGGTGCTTAATGCGCACATATGCAGATATAACCTGTCTCTTGACGATATACTTGCGGTAGACAGAGAAACTAGGGAAAAAACAAAAGAATTGTTAAGATAATTGCTTTAGTAAGGGGGAAGAGAAAAAATATGACTTTGGTTTATGCACTTTTGATATTTTGCCTGCTTGTATTTTTTCACGAACTCGGTCATTTTACTCTGGCAAAGCTGTGCGGAGTAAAAGTAAACGAGTTTGCGCTCGGTATGGGACCGG
>JAAWDW010000093.1 GCA_022793975.1 Bacillota bacterium | reverse complement strand
GAAATTGTACAGTATTTACGTTCTTGAACGGATTTTCATTCTGTGATATTATAATAATACACGCGCAGATATCTGTGCTGTTTTATAATGCATTGTTTGAGAGGAAAATATGAACTCATATCAGGATAAGATCAGGAACTTCAGTATAATAGCTCACATAGACCATGGCAAATCAACGCTTGCCGATAGAATTATAGAAAAAACGGGGCTCGTAGCAGAGAGAAATATGAAAGAGCAGTTTCTCGATAATATGGACCTTGAGCGTGAAAGAGGCATAACTATCAAACTTCAGACGACAAGGCTTATATATAAAGCTAAAGACGGAGAGGAATATATTTTCAATCTTATAGATACACCCGGACATGTGGATTTTACATATGAAGTATCAAGGAGCCTTGCCGCCTGTGAAGGGGCAATACTCATAGTGGATTCCACACAGGGAGTTGAAGCGCAGACACTTGCCAATGTTTATCTTGCACTTGATGAAAATCTGGAAATACTTCCGGTACTTAATAAAATCGATCTTGCAAGTGCAAGACCTGATGAGGTTAAGTTGGAAATTGAGGATATAATCGGTATAGATGCAAGTGATGCGCCGCTTATTTCCGCTAAAGAAGGTATCGGTATAGAAGATGTGCTCGAAGATATAGTGAAAAATGTACCTGCGCCGAGAGGCGATGCGGACGGGAAACTGAAAGCGCTCATATTTGATTCATATTATGACAGTTATAAAGGTGTTGTGATTTACAGCCGTATATTTGACGGCAGAGTCAAAAAAGGCGACATAATACGTCTTATGAATGCAGAAAAGAAATATGAGGTAACAGAGGTTGGATATTACGCGCCGGGACCTGTTCCGACAGACGAACTTAAAGCAGGTGAAGTAGGATATATCTGCGCATCAATAAAACAGGTACGCGATGCAAAAGTAGGCGATACGATTACGCTTGAAAGCGACAGGGCGGACGAGCCCTGTGAAGGATATAAAAATCCGCAGTCAATGGTATACTGCGGCATATATCCTGCAGAAGGAGAAAAATATGAAACAGTCAAAGATGCGCTTGAAAAGCTGCAGGTAAACGATGCTGCGTTCCATTTTGAGCCTGAGACATCGACAGCTCTCGGATTTGGTTTTCGCTGCGGTTTTCTTGGTCTTCTGCATATGGAAATTATCGTTGAAAGGCTTGAGCGCGAATTTGATTTGGGTGTGGTTACGACATCTCCGAGCGTAATATATAAAGTAATAATGAATGACGGTACAGTAAGAATGATACAAAATCCTACAAACTTACCGGGTATAATGGAGATAGATCATATAGAAGAGCCAATTGTGAAAGCTGATATTATGATACCGAAAGAGTATGTCGGAAGTATAATGGAATTGTGTCAAGACAGACGCGGCAAGATGATTCATATGGAATACATTACGGAGACAAGAGTGCAGCTTCACTATGAAATACCGCTTAATGAAGTAATTTATGATTTCTTTGATGCGCTTAAATCAAAGACACGCGGGTACGGATCGCTGGATTATGAATTCATAAGATATGAAAAATCCAATGTTGTAAAATTAGATGTTCTTCTTAATAAAGAACTTGTGGACGCATTTTCGATGATAGTACATGAATCGAAGGCTGCTGCTAGAGGCCGTTTTGTATGTGAAAAGCTGAAAGAGATAATTCCTATGCATCAGTTTGAAGTACCTATACAGGCGGCTGTAGGACAGAAAGTCATCGCTCGTGAAACGGTTAAAGCGTACAGAAAAGATGTAATAGCAAAATGCTACGGCGGCGATATTTCGAGAAAGAAGAAACTGCTTGAAAAACAGAAAGAGGGCAAGAAACGTATGCGTCAGTTCGGTACTGTGGAAGTACCACAGGAGGCGTTTACTGCCGTTCTTAAATATGATGATAATAAATGAGGTAAACAATTTGAAAAAGCTCGGACTTTACATTCATATACCGTTTTGCGTGCGCAAATGTAAGTACTGTGATTTTTTGTCGTTCGATAATTTAGATGAAACTGTAAAAGGGCGTTATGTAAACGCCCTTTTTTCGGAAATAAGAATTCAGGCAGCAAATTTCTGTGATTATGAAATAGATACTGTTTTTATTGGTGGCGGTACGCCTACCGCAATTCCGGCGCAAAGCCTTTCTGAGATTATAAAATGCATAAAAGAAAATTTTAATGTAACTGAAGATGCGGAAATTACTACAGAATCAAATCCCGGAACTATGACAAGGGAGATGCTTGAAACTTATAAAGAAGCAGGAATAAACAGACTAAGCATAGGTGTGCAGTCACTTGATGACAGAGTACTTAAAGCGCTTGGTCGTATTCATACGGCAGAAGAATTTAAAAATACATACTTTACTGCGAGAAGTGCAGGATTCGATAACATAAATATAGATCTTATGTTTGCGGTGCCGCTTTTGACAGAAAAAATATGGGAAGAAACGCTGTTGGAAGCAATAAAGCTTGCGCCGGAACATATATCTTTTTACAGCCTTCAGCTTGAAGAAGGCACGGAATTTTACGAGATGTATAGGAAAGGACAACTTGTCCTTACAGATGAAGATACAGACAGAAGGATGTATCACAAGGCGGTTAAACTGTTACAAGATGCGGGATATTGCCATTATGAGATATCAAATGCTGCAAGACCCGGTTTTGAAAGTCGCCATAATTTAAAATACTGGATGTTTGAAGAATATCTGGGTCTTGGTCTTGGTGCATCATCATTTGTCGGCGGAAAGCGCTTTGTCGGTACGCGTATTATGGAAGAATATTTCGCGCAATATGAAAATACGGAAAAGCTGCCGCTTCTGCCGCAGAATGCAGCGGAACTAAATACAGAAGCAGACAGCGTATTTGAATACATATTTACCGGTCTGCGCCTTGTTTGCGGAATAGATCTTGCTCGTTTCAGCAAATATTTCGGAAAAAGTTTTGAAGAGTATTATCCTGATAAACTGAAGTATATAGAGAATATGATTGCCGACGGATTTATGTTTCGCAGCGAAAGTAAATTAGGCCTTACTCTTTCCGGTATAGATATTTCAAACAGTATAATGTCTGAATTTGCCGAGCCTTATATTACAGATTGAAATATTATTATTTCTTCACCTATTTTAACAATGCTTTCCCAGGGAAGCTTTATATAGTCGCTATTTTTTCTGAAACGTGAAGGTGCTCCTTCAAAATCGGGAACAAGCAGCGCTTTTATTTCTCCCGTATTTTCATCAAAAAGCATTTCCGCATCCCAAAGCTGTCCATGTTTGCTGCCGTCTTTTATATCTATTATTTCCTTATCGCCTATTTCACTGAGTCGCATTTTCAATCTCCTTCTTTTTTAAAAATTTTCTTATTACTTAATAAATAATGCTGAAAATGCAGATAATATGACGGAAAAACAAAGAAAGGCGGACAAATATATGAATATGCCGATAAAGAATCAGAATGAAAACGGAAATCAAAATCAAAACGAAGATTTTACATCGAGTCTGATAAAAGAATTGGGACTGCTTTCACTCGGAAATGATTTTAAGAGTGATTTGCAATATATAAGCATAATAGGCAGCATTGAAGGTCATAATGTACTTCCGGCAGATAATAAGACGACAAAATATGAACATCTTATACCACAGCTTATTGCCGTTGAAGAAAATCCCGAAATAAAAGGACTTCTTACTGTGCTTAATACTGTGGGAGGTGATGTAGAAGCAGGGCTT
>JAAWDW010000092.1 GCA_022793975.1 Bacillota bacterium | reverse complement strand
GTTCAACTATAATGATTTTTAAACCGCATGTGTCTTTTTCGATAACTCGCTGTCGCTACTAACTTTGTGCAGTTTTCGAGAGTTCAAATCCCATCTCTGAAAATACAAAAATATCTTTTTTATGTGGCTCTCACAGTAAATAAAAGTACTCATACGCAGTACTTTTATTTTTTATTGTTGATAAAGCAATATAAAGATATCTCTCCATTCTTACATAATTCGTGCATATCTATGAGTGTTTACTCCTGATGCACTGACCCCATATTTTGCTGTATCTATCGTATGTTTACCGTAAACGCACTGCATACCGGCCGCAGCAGTCTCTCCATTTCTTGCACGCCTTCTTTCTGTGAAATAATAATCGCTTCGAGAATTGGAACTAGCTCAGGACAAATGTCAAACCGCAGAGCATTCTCCGACATTTTTATTGCACCCTGATGATGCGGTATCATTTCGCGCAGAAAATCCGCATTTACATTGTTCACTGCCGGCGCATCGTGCATTTCTGTAAACATTGTTTGCATAATCTTGTCTAAATTGCATTCATAAGTACACAGATCGCTTTCCAAATTCATAAGCTCACTGCATTTCTCAAGTGCTACTTTCATATTTTCAATACTTTTTGTCTGTGATACGATTATGTTCTCTGCGATATTCTGCACTTCTATCCAGGTCGTATATCGCAGTATGTTTTCCGACATCTCTATCGCGGCCATATGATGAGGTATCATCTGCACAATAAAATTATGAGAAATGCTGTCTGCCAATTCCACCTCTGTCATCCCTTTTATCATTTCGCTGAGTATCTCATAAAACCGGCTCAAATACTCATTTGTAACATTGCTGTATTGCTGTTCATTCATTTTTCAATCTCCCTTTCCGAAAACACGCCTCTGACATTTCTATATTTTCTGTCCGCATTTGTTTCCTGTTTTGATATTCTATGACTCTACATAAAAACCTGTTACGTCGTATAAAAATTCCCTACAAAAACAATTGACAAGAAGTACTGTATCACCTATCATATTATTAACAGTCCCCCTGTTAAATTAAGGCATTTCTTTTAAACGCCTCAGTTTAATTCGCACGGGGTTTTTATTTTGTAAAAATTACAGACAGGAGGGATTATTTTGATTATCAAGAGTTATGCCATACTGGTTGTTATCATAGCCAAAGTACAGTCAATAATAATGACATATATACAATATAAACAAAATTTGAAAACGCTTCCCGAAGAAGTTAAAAATATTTACGATGAAGACAGATATCAAATATATCTGTCATACGAAACTGATTACAGAAAAGTAAAATATATCTGCGCATTTATTTCCGTTACCGTTGAAGTTTTCATAATCTTTTCCCCGTTTTTCAAATGGATTGAAACTATCGCCGGAGATAACGTGTATATGATTATTATTGCAACAATTGTAGCAATGCAGATTATAGATGCAGTTACAGACATTCCGGTGGAATACTATTCAACATTTGTTATCGAAGAAAAATACAATTTAAATAAAAAAAGCCAGTCCGAATTCCTAAAAGATATCATTATTGAAAAGCTTGGCGATATTACTATGATGATTTTACTCATTATTCCTACAGCTTTTATAATAAGATATATATCCGCACATACCGACTTTGAACATATGACATATATGAAATCTTTTATGATAGCGTGCGCCGTGGCTTTAGCTGCCTATACTGTAATTCTTGTTATGATGATTTTACAGTTCCTGCTTCTAAGACTGCAGTATAAATTTACGGAAATGCCTGACAACGAACTCAAAAACAAAATTATCGAAATGACTAAAGACTGTAAAAAGAAAATACAAAAAATTAATGTATATAACGAATCTGCCAAATCAACAAGCAAAAATGCATTTCTGCTTAAAATGCCTTTTTACAGGGAATTCGGAATCGCCGATAACTTTCTTGATGAAAATTCGGAACGTGAACTGCTTGCTGTTCTGGCCCACGAAACAGGGCATCTTAAATACAAAAAGAAGCCTCTTGACTATATTAATTATTTAATACTCGTATTTATATTTATTTTAATCGTATGGGCTATTCCCAATGCGGATTATTTGTATAGATTTAATGAATACATAATGAAATCATTTAATTTGCATTATACAAATTACTACTTGATTATATCTATTATATTGATTATAATCAAACCCGTTAACTTTATCTTTGATTTAATTGGCAATTATACCGCTAGAAAACAAGAATATTACGCAGACCACAACGCCGCGGCTCTCGGATACGGCGACGATCTCATAAATACTTTCCGAAAAATGTCAACCGATGAACTCATCTGCGTAAATCCGGCGCCGATTGATGAATTTTTAAATTACAGTCATCCGGGGATGTATAACAGAATAAAAGCAATTAATGAATATCAGCAAATCCTCGGAAGGCCTTCGCCGTAAAGTACATCAACAACACGTGTGCCGCCGAGCCTTGTAATCATAACCGTGCCGCTGCCATCCGTCACATGACCTACGACAGCCGCATTTTTCCCGACTTCGGTTGCGCGCATTATTTCGAGTGCACGCTCTTCGTCCTCTGCCGGAACAACGACAATCATCTTGCCTTCATTTCCCATATACAGCGGATCAAGTCCGAGAATATCTGCAAATCCTCTGACATCATCATTCACGGGAACAGCGGTTTCCAAAAGCTCTATTCTGCATTTTGACTGCTCGGCAATCTCATTTAATATAGTTCCGAGTCCGCCGCGCGTAACATCACGCATCGTCTTTACATCTATGCCTGCATCAAACAATCCGTTTGGAATATCCGCAAGCACTGCGCAGTCACTTTTAATGTTATTCTCTATTTCCATACGGGCACTAAGTATACACGCATGATGATCGCCAAGCGTACCCGAAAGTATCACGGCATCTCCGGGTCTGCAGTTTGCCGCGCTCACATTACGCCCGTCAGGAATAATTCCTATTCCGGAGGTATTTATATAGAGACCGCCGCTACCTTCAACCACTTTCGTATCACCCGCAACTATCTTAACACCTGCCGCCTCGGCAGTTTTGGCCATTGAAGCGACAAGTCTGTCGAGGAGTTTAATATCAAGACCTTCTTCAAGAATAAAACCGCATGTGATATACTTCGGTACAGCGCCCATCATCAAAAGGTCATTCACCGTACCGCAGATGCACAGCTTACCGATATCTCCTCCTTTAAACTCAAGAGGCGTAACGACAAAAGAATCAGTGCTGAACGCAATGCGTCCGTTTATTTCAAGCACCGCTGCATCCTCCATTTTATCAAGTATATCATTTTTAAAATGCTTACCAAAAATATTTGACATCAGCTCTGCTCCGGTCTTACCGCCTGAGCCATGAGCCATAACGATTTTTTCCATTTTATATTATTATCCTTTCAAAACGCTGTTTTATCAATGTCTGCACAATACCTCAGCACCTTTTTTACTGCACCACTACTATACTGACCTGTACCAAATACCGCAAGCAC
>JAAWDW010000091.1 GCA_022793975.1 Bacillota bacterium | reverse complement strand
GTCACCGATTACAGTTGTTTCACCAATCACAACACCCGTACCGTGGTCGATAAAGAAATACTTGCCTATAGTCGCGCCCGGATGAATATCTATACCTGTTTTGCTGTGCGCATACTCAGACATTATTCGCGGTATAATCGGCACACCGAGTTTATAGAATACATGCGCTATTCTGTGTACGCTGATTGCCGTTATGCAGGGATATGAAAATACGATCTGATCTTTGCTTTCCGCCGCAGGGTCTCCGTCAAAAGCCGCCTGAACGTCCATTGAAAGATATCTGTATATCTCCGACAGCTGCTCAAAGAACTCCGTGCATACACTCTCCGCTCTTTCATCCGCGCTGTGCATAAGCTTTTGATTTTTTCTGTCGTACTCATATAAAAATGCCAGCTTAAGTTGCTTTTTCAGCTTTTGGTACACCATCTGCATCATATTGCCGATAATATATTTTTCCGTTGCCTCATCCATCTTTTTATTACCCGAATACTGCGGAAAAAGCAGCATTTCAAAGTCGTTTATAATCTCTATTACTTCGTTTTTGTCGGGGAGATTGAGAGTCGTTTTTTCCGATATCGGGTTTTCATGATAGCTTTCTATAAGGCTGTCTATATAACGCGGCAGATTGCTTTTAAAGTCGTTTTCCATGCCTGCTTAACCCTCCAGTACGGACAAATAGCGTTCGCCCGTGTCAACAAGTACTACAACTATATCTTTTCCGGTATTCTCCGGTTTTTTCGCAGTTTTAACTGCCGCAGCAAGTGCGGCTCCGCTGGAAATTCCCACAAAAATACCCTCTTCCGCGGCTATCGCCTTCATAAATTCAAAGGCTTCTTCTGTTGTAATCGTGATAATCTCGTCGAAAATATTCACATCAAGAGTATCGGGAATAAAATTTGCTCCGATACCCTGCAGTTTATGCGGGCCGGCTTTTCCCTGTGACAAAAGCGGTGAATCATAAGGCTCCATAGCTATTACTTTTACTTCAGGCTTTTTCTCTTTAAGGAACTTTCCTGTACCGGAAAGAGTTCCGCCTGTACCTACTCCTGCTATAAATATGTCAATATTTCCACCCGTCTGTTCCCAGATTTCGGGACCTGTTGTAAGATAATGCGCCTCAGGATTTGCCGGATTGACAAACTGTCCCGCGATAATCGCGCCCGGAGTTGCCGCCGCCAGTTCTTCAGCTCTCTCAACCGCCCCTGCCATACCAAGCTTACCGTCTGTCAGGAGCACTTCCGCCCCATAAGCTTTTGTGAGCTTTATTCTCTCAACACTCATAGTATCAGGCATAATAATTACAGCTTTGTATCCGCGCGCTGCGGCAACAAGAGCAATACCGATACCGGTATTGCCGCTTGTCGGCTCTATTATGGTCGCGCCTTTTTTGAGTGTTCCTTCTCTTTCGGCTTTCTCAATCATATTGAGAGCGACTCTGTCTTTTGCACTGCCGCCCGGATTAAAAGATTCAAGCTTTGCCGTAATCTTTGCGCAGGCCGCATATTTTCTTTCGATATTATTTAATCTCACCATCGGAGTCCTGCCGATGAGTTCTGTTATGCTATTTTTAATATCAGTCATTTTTCTCTCCTTTTTTCAAGGCTTAGAAAACAGGAACTACAGCTCCTTCATATTTGTCGTTGATGAATGTTTTGATCTCTTCACTTGTAAGTACTTCGATGAGTTTCTTTACGCCTTCATTTTCTTCATTTCCCGCCTTTACACAGATAATATTTGCAAAAGTATCTGCTCCCACAGAGTCAGCAGCCTCTGTTGCGAGTGCATCCTTGCTTGCATTGAGTCCGGCTTCGATAGCATAGTTGCCGTTGATTACCGCGATATCAACATCCTGGAGCGATCTCGGAATAAATGCTGCTTCAAGTTCTACAATTTCAAGATTCTTCGGATTATCAACGATATCGAGCGCAGTTGCGCCTATACCAACGCCTTCCTTAAGCGTGATCAGACCTTCCTGTTCAAGAAGAAGAAGGGCTCTTGCTTCGTTTGTAGCATCATTAGGAACTGCTACCTTAGCTCCGTCCTGGAGTTCTTCGAGCGTCGCTGTCTTTCCCGCATAAATTCCATATGGCTCATAGTGGATTTTAGCTACTGATACAAGATCTGTATCGTTTTCTTCATTGTACTGCTCAAGATACGGAAGGTGCTGGAAGTAGTTTGCTTCAAGCTCTCCGTTGCTTACTGCTTCATTAGGAAACACATAGTCCTGGAACTCAGTGATTTCAAGAGTGACACCGTCTTCTGCAAGGATTTCCTTTGCTTTTTCGAGGATTTCTGCATGCGGTGCAGGCGATGCTCCCACTTTGATTGTAAGACTGTCTGCGTTTCCGCCTTCATTTTCCTCATCTCCGTTGCCTCCACAAGCTGTTATACCAAGCACGAGAAGCGCTGTGAGTAATAATGCTAATACTTTCTTCATTTTTTGTACCTCTTTCCTCGGTTTTTAACCGAAACTTTGTATTTATATAATTTTATTTATATCTGCACGCTCGTTTTCGGGCGATTGCATTCATTTTTGCTCAGCCGCGGCTTTAGGACTACCGCATTCTGTTGTCGGTCACTTTCGATATTCTGAGACCGATTTCCTGCATTGTCTGTACTATTACTACAATTATTACAACAACAAGCCACATTGTTCCCGTATCAAACTTATAAAGTCCGTATCTTGTTGCTATATCTCCAAGACCGCCTCCGCCTGTAAAACCTGCCATTGCAGAGTATCCGAGTATTGTAATCGTTGCTACCGTAGCATTGTTTATGAGTGAAGGCTTTGCCTCCGGTATAAGCACCTTTCTTATTATCTGCCATGTACCCGCGCCCATTGACTCAGCCGCTTCCACAACTCCGCTGTCCACTTCGTTTAAAGAAGTCTCAACCAATCTTGCCACAAACGGCGCTGCAGCTACGGTAAGCGGCACAATCGTTGCCGTTGAGCCAAGTATCGTTCCTACAATGAATCTTGTAAACGGTATGATCGCCACGAGCAGTATGAGAAAAGGTATCGAGCGAAAAACATTTACAATAAAACTTATGATAAAATTTATTGTAGGCATAGGCTTGATGCCATTTTTATCACTCACCACGAGGAGCACTCCGAGAGGAAGCCCGAAAACATATGCAAGCATAGTCGAAACTATTGTCATATACAGCGTTTCAAGTATACCGTCCATTATCATTTCTGCCATTACTCTCTCACCTCCTCAATCTTTATCTTCCGGCCCTGCAGATACCTTATCATGCTGCGCGCAGTGTCTTCGTTCTGCGGCAACCTTATTACCATCTGCCCGGTCGGGATTCCGTCTATTTCCTGCATATTAGCGAATATGATGTTCACAGCTTCTTTAAATTCGAGAATCATATCCGCAACAACCGGCTCCTGTGAGGTCGGACCGTCAAATACAAGTCTCAGGAGATCGCCTCCTGCGAATTTATCTTCCATCTGCCCGTCCGGATATACGAGCCTTCTTGCTGCTTCCGACTTAGGCCTTGAAAATATTTCCGATGTTATTCCCGATTCCGCAATATGACCGCCGTCTATCACAGCTACACGTCCGCATATTTTTTGTACCACACTCATTTCGTGCGTGATTATAATTATCGTGAGTCCGAGTTTCTTGTTTATATCTTTCAATAGTTCGAGTATCGATCTCGTGGTCTTAGGGTCAAGTGCGCTTGTCGCTTCATCGCAGAGCAGCACTTTCGGGTCTGTTGCCAGTGCCCTTGCTATGGCAACCCTCTGCTTCTGACCCCCCGAAAGCTGCACTGGATACGAACCTGCCCTGTCTAAAAGCCCGACCAGTTCAAGAAGCTCTTTTGCTTTCTGTTCGGCTTCTTTTTTCGGCACTCCTTGAAGTTCAAGCGGAAAACACACATTTTTGAGAGCTGTTCTCTGCATAAGCAAGTTGAACTGCTGAAATATCATCGAAATTTTCGTTCTCTCTGCTGCAAGTTCCTTCTTTTTTAGTGTCGTAAGTTCCTTGCCGTCGAATTTTACGCTGCCGCTTGTCGGCTTTTCGAGCAGATTAATACACCTGACCAGTGTACTCTTGCCCGCACCGCTCATACCGATGATACCGAAAATTTCTCCTTCTTCAATCTCGATATTTATATCGCTGAGCGCGTTTACATTTCCTTTCTTTCCCTCAAAGGTCTTCGTCAGCCCTTCGAGTTTCAAAACAGCCATATTCCGTTTCCTCCTTATTATCGAAAAAAAGCAGACAGTGAAAACTGTCTGCTCAAATCATCAAACCTATGTATGGTAATTCCTGTATAGGTCGGGCAGCACTCCAAAAGAGCCTTGCCTCACCTAAACGCAGCCGCCTTCAGTTAAGTCATGCTTTATAAACTTGTCGGTAAAAGTACACATGCACATTCCCATACACATATTCATCATTATGTTATTTGAGTTAAATGTCATATGCTTTCCCCTTTCCTCAAGTTTACAGCCGGACAAATCCTGACTGACTGCAATTTTTATCCATTGATAATATTATATTTGCTTTTCATAATTTGTCAATATGTTTTATGAAATTTTAGAGTATTTTAGGATGTTTTCAAAAGCCGCGAATTTCTAGACCTGACTCTGCCAAGCGACTCATTTCCTCTATTTGAATTTACGTACTACCCAATCCGTCACTATCTGTGCGCTTTCTGGCTCTTTTTTCCAATATGAATGATCGGTATCGGCTATCGTATAATATTCAAAGTCCGGACATTTCAGGGCCTTTTCTTTTATCAAATCCATATGATGATACATATCCTCTTCATCGCCGCCTGAGAATGTAAGAATCGGTACATCTATCTCCGCAAGCTGCTCCCACTTTTCGGGATTTCTTACAACCGGAATATTGTCAAGCACACTACCGTCTGCGTACCAATTGACATACGTAGCAGAACTCATAGGTACCCAAGAAACGCCGGGGATCTCGACGAGTTTATCCGGATTTCCCGCCGCTATATTTTTTCTTGCCTCTGCAAGCAGGCTCTCTCGGTATCCCTCGCCCATTGCATCTTCATAGGCGAACATATCCGGCATACTTGCCATTATAATGCCTTCTATATCGGGCTTTTTCTGCGAATAATAGTAAATCGACTTATTGCAGCCGAGGCTGTGACC
>JAAWDW010000090.1 GCA_022793975.1 Bacillota bacterium | reverse complement strand
GTCCGAAGAGCAACACTCCCGCAAACAATGCTGCCGTTATTACAGCTCCGAACATTATATATTTTGACGTTGATTTAAAAAGCTTATCCGCAAGGATTCCTCCCACAGGCGCCATAATCATCGCTCCGTAAGAGCGGAAAATCGAAACTGCCGACGATGCACTTGGATCGATACCGCACACATCTATCAGGTACGGATTGAAATACGATACATTTGAATACAAGCTGTAAACTGTAAACGCCGTAAATCCGAGCATATATGTTCCCGGCCACTTAAATACAGTAAGAATGTATTTAGGTCTTATAGGTTCATCACCTTTTAAGTAAATTCCCTGAGAAGCAAGTTTCTTTTCATCATCAAGGAAAATTGCTACCATAACAACCGAAAGGCCTGTGAATACTCCGAGCGCTATCATCGCTGCGCTGAAGCCACCGAGATGATCGCATACCCAGAGCGGTATGGCATTTCCGAGAACACCCGCAAGACCGTTTATGAGATAATATTTTCCGAACGAACTTCCCGATTCATCCTCACCGCCGAGATTGTTTATATACTTAATGAGACAAGCCCAGTACGGCATCATTACAACTGGCAGGAGCGCCCATATTACACACGCAACCATATAACTGTGCGAAAATATTCCGAATATGAATGTAAGCGCCGTTACCGCGCTGATACAAACAACGAGTACCTTCTTCGCATCGAGCTTATCAGCAAGATATGCCCCCGGAATTGTTACGATGAGATTTGTTATTGCACTTATCGTATTCAATGCCGCAAGCTGTGTGTTATTTATATTCATTGAGACAATCATCTGCTCGTAAAACACATAGCGGATATACATAAGCAGATACGCCGCACCGCCCAAATATCCCAGAGAAATGAGTTTCATCCATCTTTTGAAAGTCGTCTGCTGTTTCATAAGCGTTCTCCTTTTAATTAATATTATAATTGGAAACTTCTTAATTTTCCGAATTTTCCGTTTATTCTAATATATCACGTAATGGAGATTTTTGTCAATACTTTTTACTTTATCACATTAAACAAATACATCGAGTTATATATAAAAATGCCCCCGCAATGATTTTACAAACCGGGAGCATTTATATTTCATATTCTTAATTTAAAACAGCGTTGTTTTCGTGCCTGCCGTTGACTCTGCAATCTTCTTTCCGTCTTTATATGAAGCAAGTACGAGAGAATTATAATTTAGAGCATCATAATAATTCTCAGCATCCATAACGACAAAGCTTGCCGGTCTTCCTTCGGCTATACCATATCTATCTCCCAAATGAAGAGTGCGGGCGGCGTTTTCTGTCACGAATTTATATGAGTTCATAATATCTTCATAACCCATCATCTGACATACGTGCAGCCCCATAAAAACAACATCTCTCATGCTGCCGCACCCTAGCGGATACCACGGATCAAATATATCGTCATGCCCGAATGACACATTTATGCCCTCGGCCGTAAGTTCTTTTACTCTTGTCACGCCTCTTCTCTTCGGATAAGTATCGACTCTGCCCTGCAAATGTGTATTAACAAGCGGATTTGACACAAAATTTATTCTGCTCATCCTGAGCAGGCGCATAAGTCTCATAACATACGCATTATTATAAGAGTGCATTGCTGTTGTATGGCTTGCCGTTACTTTATCAAAAAGCTCAAGTTCAAGTGCTCTTGCCGCTACCGTTTCCAGCCCCCTCGAAGCTTCGTCATCTATCTCGTCACAGTGAACATCAACAAGTTTTCCTTTTTCGGCTGCAAGATTCATTGCAAAATTCAGTGATTCCACGCTATATTCACGTGTAAACTCAAAATGAGGTATCGCACCTACCACATCTGCACCCATATTGACAGCATCTATCATAAGCTGTTTGCCGTTTGGATAACTGAGGATTCCCTCCTGCGGAAAGGCAACTATCTGAATTTCCATAAAATCTTTCAGTTCATCCCGAAGTTCAAGCATTGCTTCCATTGCCGTAAGCTTCGGATCCGTTATATCCACATGTGTTCTCACAAACTGAATACCGTTTGCCGCCTGCATCCTTACCGCTCTGTTCACCCGTTCTTTTACATCTTTTTTCGTCAGACTCTCTTTTCTGAGTGCCCAGGTTTCTATACCCTCAAACAATGTGCCAGACATATTCCATTTCGGTTCTCCCGCCGTAAGGCAAGTATCAAGATGAACGTGCGACTCAATGAACGGAGGCAGTACGAGTTTGCCGCCAAGATCAATTACCTCTTCACCGTCTTTTGCTACAAGATTCTCCCCTATTTCCGCAAATCTGCCGTTTTCAATTCTTATATCTTTAAACTGCGTTTTTTCCGCATTGTCTCCTGTGTTTTTCTGTGCGCCGCTACTTGTACATCTTATTCCGTTTTCTATATTTGCATTTTTAAAAAACATTTCATTCCTCCGCGGGCGCCTGCAGCGCCCGTACTCTGCATTTTCAATCATAACTGCATACCGCACCGCCGTCGCAGTACCATATGCTCTCAATATCGTCTATTGTCTTTTTACGATTCTTCTGTATTTTACAGTATCGGCAGACTGAACGGCGAAAGTTCGTTAAGTCTCGGCGCTCGGCCCCACACTGCATTTGCCGCCGCCCACGCTTCTCTCTTTACTTTCTCTTCATCCATACTTATTAGTTTTTTATCCTTCATAAGCACCCTGCCGTCAACTATAGTATCCGACATATTATGTGCTGTTCCGCACGATATGAGCACTTTGATCGGATCGCGTACAGGTATTGTGTTAAACGCATCCATATCCACAACAGCAATATCAGCTTTCGCACCGACAGCCAGCCTTCCTATATCACTTCTTCCGAGCGCTTTGGCACCGTTCTGCGTAGCGCAGCGGAATACGAGATCGGATTTTGCCGACTGGAAATTCTGATCAGCCACTTTCGAAAGATTTGTCGCCAGCCTCATTTCTCTTATCATATCCTGCGGAAATGTATCTGTGCCTATTCCCACATTTATGCCAAGATCCGTATAATGCTGCAGCGATTTCATATACGCGCCCCTTGTAAAAAATACCGAAGGACAGTGCGCCACATTTGTTCCCGTTTCTGCCATCAGCCTTTTTTCTTCCTCTGATGCATATACGGTATGAGCATATATTACATCCGGTCCTATGATACCGTTTTCCGCAAGGTACATAATCGAATCTTTGCCGTATTCGCTTTTTATATAATCACGCTCAATCATCGTTTCCGCGGCGTGAATAGTAATCGGCACTTTGTAAGTTTCGGATAATTTTCTCACTTCACGCAGCATTTCCGGTCTGCATGCAGGCGGCTCTGTCGGTCCGAGCGTAATTCTCACTCTGTCATCGTACGCACCGTTATATTTTTCTATAATATCAACATTCCTCTGCAGCTTTTTGTACATCTCATCACCTGTCTTGTGCGGAATAATGAGATTTTTGCCGTCAAGCGAATACGGAAATTTTTCGAGCGTATTTGTTTCCGGGGCAATATAGCCTCTCACACCTGATTGTCCTATCAAGTCCACCATTTCCACAGGAAAATATGAATTGAATTCAACCGAAGTCGTCACTCCGCCCTTTATAAATTCCATAAACGAGAGATTGCAGATAGCCGCCCAGTCTTCCGTAGTCGTTGCTGCATATATCTCAGTAAGATATTCGTAAAGAATTGAGCCGTAAAAATTCACACTTCCGCAGTCTTCACAGAAGCCTTTTGTGAGCGGCGAATCCGTATGATAATGAATATTTACGAGACCCGGCATAATAAGTCCGTACTTTCTGTCAATAATTTCAGCATCATCATACCCTACAGGCTTGTCCTTTCCCACATACGCTATCTTATCGTCTTTAACACCGACATAACCATCCTTTATGAGCATCTGCTCTCCGTCTTTTTCAGCGGCCACCCAAGCGCCGTGAAGCAATATCTTTGACATTTTCTTTTCCTCTCTGTATGCCTGCCGCATACCACACGGCTCTGCACCGGCATCGGAGCCGTGCATCCGTACAAAACTTATCTTTATATTATCAGCATATTAAGAAAAAGTAAATATGCACTTAACTATGATCTCAGGCAAAGCCGCCCGAAAAATTTCAAATTATCTTTTTTAGAAAAAAGAACAATAAAAGATAACTTCATACATTTGAAGCATAATATTGTTATCCAGAAATTCAATTTCCCGAAGAAAAAGATATGTATATTGTATAATAACGATCTTACCGTGTTTTCCTTGTAAATTCGGCAATGCTCATATATAATAATATCGTTGCAACAGAATCTCCGCTATAATGACGAAATGTGTTGTTATAATGCAGGATTAAAGTGCAGCATTAAAATTTGATTCGGAGGACTGCTAAATGGATTACAATAAATTGGCGGAGCTTTTGTTTCCTAACATTACAAAAACTCCGGAAGAATACGAAAAGATTTACCCGGAAAGAAACCTGCCCGCGAAGGCCAAGGTGACAAGGCTCGGTCCGAGTCCGACAGGCTTCATACATCTTGGTAATCTTTACGGCGCTTTTGTCGATGAGAGGCTTGCACATCAGTCAGGCGGCATTTTTTATCTTCGCATAGAAGACACGGACGACAAGCGTTATGTTGAAGGCGCAGTCGATATTATAATCGATTCTTTGCGCTTTTTCGGCATAAATTTTGATGAAGGAGCGCTCAAGCCTGAAAGCAATGCGTCAGTATGCAGCAGCAACGGCAATACAGCCAACTGCTCATCAGGCAGAACAAACGCCGCCTCATCCGGCAATTACGGCCCGTACTACCAGTCGGAACGCGGTGAACTTTACCAGTGTTTTGCCAAGGAACTTGTGAAAAAAGGACAGGCTTATCCTTGCTTCCTTACCAGTGAGCAGATTGACGAAATCAGAGCCAAGCAGGAAGCAAACAAAGAAAATATGGGTATTTACGGTAAGTATGCTCTTTCACGCAACTTGACATATGAAGAAATTGAAGCCAGAATAAATGCCGGTGAAAGTTATGTCATCAGGCTCAAATCAGACGGAAATACAGAGCTTCCTCCCGAAGAAATACGTCATATAGAAATAGAAGACGGTATCAGAGGCACGCTTTCTATGCCGGAAAATAATCAGGATGTTGTAATTCTCAAAGCTAACGGCATTCCCACATATCACTTTGCTCACGTAATCGATGATCATTTTATGCGTACGACACACGTGGTGCGCGGCGCCGAGTGGCTGCCATCGCTTCCGATTCATGTTGAGCTGTTTGAAAAAGTTGGTTTTAAAATGCCTGTATTCTGTCACACAGCACAGCTCATGAAAATCGATGAAGAAACGGGACAGAAGCGCAAGCTTTCGAAGAGAAAAGACCCTGAACTTTCACTCGATTATTACAGAAACGAGGGGTATCATCCCGACGCCGTAAGAGAATACCTGCTGACAATACTCAATTCAAACTATGAAGAATGGCGCGCGGAAAATCCTCTTGCCGACATAAACGAATTTTACTTTACAACAGAAAAAATGAGCAACTCAGGCGCACTTTTTGATTTAAACAAACTTAATGATGTTTCCAAAGATACACTTGTACGCATACCCGCTTCCGAGCTGCGTAAATTTATGGCCGACTGGAGCAGAGAATTCAGACCCAAAATTACACATTTTTTTGAAGAAGACCCTTCATATATAGAAAAAATACTTGACCTCGGTCGCTCAGGTGACAAACCGCGAAAAGACCTCGTATATGCAAAGCAGATATTTGAATTCATCAGTTATTTCTTTGACGATTATTTTAAAATCGAGGACTCTGTACCGGAAAATGCGGCAGCAGATGTAAAAGACATTCTTACAGAATATCTTGCATCTTACAACCACGCTGATGATCAATCGGAATGGTTTAACAAAATAAGAGCTATTGCGGAAAAACTCGGTTATGCGGCAAAACCGAAAGACTACAAAAAAAATCCTGAAATGTACAAAGGTCATGTCGGCGACGTCAGCACTGTTATCAGAATTGCTGTAATGGGAAGGTCACAGTCTCCTGACGTCTGGGAAATCCAGCAGATCCTCGGCGAAGAACGCACACGCAGGCGCATACAGGCGTTCATTTCATAAGCAAGCTTTCCTGCAAGGCTGTCTGTGTTCGACACAAAATCTCAAATATATAAAAACGGCTGTTCCGAAATTCATTCGGAACAGCTCTCTTTTTATCTGCTCACCTGCAAATTCTTTGAAACAATTTCCCACCATAAGTATAGATGAAAAAAGTATCTTTTCCTGCCGCTTATGCGCTTATATATGTTTATCCGAGACGGCGTTTCATCTGTTCCTGATTATCAGCAAATTCAAGCGCCGTATCTTTCGTTATTTTTCCTGCCTGATAAAGTTCAAGTATCGACTGATCCATCGTAATCATACCTTCGGCACTACCCGATGCGATAGCATTGTCTATCTGATGATTCTTGCTGTCGCGGATCAAGCTTCGTATTGCACTGTTCATATTCATAATCTCGAAAGCAGGAACGAGTCTTCCGTCCTTACCCGGAAGCAACTGCTGCGATACAACAGTGCGAAGCACCATACTCAGCTGCACCCTCACTGGACCCTGCTGCTGACTTGGAAACGAATCCACTATACGGTCAATTGTATTTACCGCACCTTTGGTATGAAGCGTGGCAATCATAAGATGCCCTGTTTCCGCAGCAGTCATAGCCGTATGTATTGTCTCGGCATCACGCATCTCTCCCAGCAGAATTACATCCGGAGCTTGGCGCAGACAAGCCCTGAGCGCCGAAAGATAGTCGTTTGTGTCTATAGCAATCTCCCTCTGGCTTACGATACTCTTGTTGTTCCTGTGGAGATATTCAATAGGATTTTCCATCGTTATTATATGGCATTCTCTGGTCCTGTTTATTCTGTCTATAATACACGCCTGTGTTGTGGATTTTCCCGATCCTGCGGTTCCCGTCACAAGAATCATGCCATGTGTTGCATCAGCAAGTTCTATAACTCGTTCCGGAATACCCATTTCGCGATAATCCGGAATACCAAATGCAACTATACGCACAACTGCAGCCAGCGAGCCTCTCTGCCTATACGCATTTACACGAAAACGTGCAAGCCCGGCCACGGAAAACGAAAAATCATCGTCTCCGCGTGCAAGAAGCGAATCCATCGGACGATTTGCCTGCGCGTACAAATCTGTAATAAGTTTTTCCGTATCCTGCGGCAGTACACGGTCTTCTCCGATCGGGTGCACTTTTTTGTCAAGTTTTTCACAAACAAGTCCTCCAGCAACAATAAAAATATCGGAAGCTCCGTCATCAACCGCTCTATTCAAATAATCAAGTAGTTCTGCCATACCGAAGCCCTCCTATAATTCTTCAAATTCGTAAAGTTCCATACCTGTCTCGTCCTCACCGAAATCAAAAAGTGTTCCGTCCCAAACGTCAAGTCCTTCATCTATTTCCACATCGCCGCTGCGCACAGTTTGCCAGCGCATTACGGTAAATTTACTGCCGCCGTTTCCGTCATCGTCTATGCGAACTTCTGCCGACAGATCAATTGTATCTGATACGGCACATTTATAGCTATATACATTTCCGTTTACCGTCACGTCTTCAGGAATTTCTCCCGCGCGTATCTGTGCCAAAACCTGCTGCGCTTCAAAATCCGCAGCATAATAATCAGCGATTGCATCCGCCGAAGCTTCGCTTATCCTGTCATCTGCACTTACTGTCGTAAGACTTAGGAGTACAAATACGGTAAGGCAAAGCACCGCAAATACTACGAGAAGTGATGCTCCTCCGACAGCGGGCGGAGTAAAATCAGACGATCTGTCTTTTATAATTTTACTCATCCGCACTCACCTCCCCCAAGTTTAAAGCTGCTTCGCT
>JAAWDW010000089.1 GCA_022793975.1 Bacillota bacterium | reverse complement strand
GTAATACCGAGTGCTGTTATCGTAAGCGGTATCGCTCGTATTATGGTCTGCTGAATTCTTATTTTTGTGCCGAGAGAGCCTTTTATTATTGTCGAAAATATTTTTATGGGATTGAGCCCGAAGATTACGAGAATCAGTCCCGCAAAAACTATTGAAAGCAGTACTGCGGCAATTCTGATGATTATTTCCTGCTTTTTCGGCATATCGCTTCGCTTTGTTATTCGTATGTTCATACTACCGCATCCTCCTTTGCAAGTTTCTGCCCTGTCATAAGAAGCCCTATATCTTCTTTTGTCACTTTATCCGGATTGACGATACCCGTCACCTCTCCATGACAGAGTACCATTATTCTGTCACAGAGTTCCATAAGCACATCGAGATCCTCACCAACAAAGAGTACGCCGACGCCACTTTTTTTCTGCTCATTAAGCAGATCATATATTTTGTGCGAAGCTCCGATATCAAGCCCCCTCACAGCGTATGCTGTTATGAGTACTTTCGGCGCAGAATCTATTTCACGTCCGAGAAGAACTTTCTGAATGTTTCCTCCCGAAAGTTTCTTAACCGGTGTGTTGATGCTCGGCGTCTGTATATCAAGTGCATCAACTATTTTTTTTGCTTTTTCTATGTACGGACCTTTCCTGAGTCTGATACCCGGCTGATTTTGATAATCTTTAAGTATCATATTATTGACTATGTCCATACTTCCTACAAGCCCCATTCCGAGCCTGTCCTCAGGGATGAAACCCATCCGTATTCCGAGTTTTATGATGTCACGCGGCGTTTTGCCGACGATATTTTCACCTTCAAAGAATATCCTTCCCTTATCCGCCCTCACAAGCCCTGCAATCGACTCACAAAGCTCTTTCTGGCCGCTGTTTGCAACTCCCGCAACACCGAGTATCTCACCGCCGGCAAGCGTAAAACTGACATCGGAAAGCATTTCTTTCCCCTCTGCGTTCAGCACTGTAACTCCGTCCGCTTCAAGTATTTTTTCTATTTTTTCCGTTCTTTCCTTATGAATTGAAAGATCAACTTTCTGTCCCACCATCATTTCTATGAGCGCCGGAATATTCACATCTTTTGTAACTACCGTATCTATCGACCGTCCCTTTCTGAGCACAGTTACTCGATCCGATATTTCCATTACTTCATTGAGCTTATGTGTAATTATTACAACTGCACAGCCCTGTTCTTTCATATTGTTTATAACCCTAAAAAGCTTGGTAATTTCCTGCGGCGTAAGTACCGCTGTCGGCTCATCGAGAATAAGTATTTTCGCACCTCTGTAAAGCACTTTTATAATTTCAAGCGTCTGTTTTTCGCCTACCGACATATCGTAAACTTTTTTATTCGGGTCGATATCCAGTCCATATTTATCCGAAAGCTCTTTTACTTTTTTGGCAAGCTCCCTGCCCTTTGTAAAAAAACTTGACGGCTGACCGATTACTATGTTTTCTTTTGCCGTCATCACGTCAACAAGCTTAAAATGCTGATGAATCATTCCTATGCCGAGTCTTATCGAATCCGCAGGCGAATGAAACGTAACAGGCTCTCCGTTTATGAAAATTTCTCCGCTGTCCGGCGTATATATTCCCGAAAGCATATTCATCAGCGTTGTTTTTCCCGCACCGTTCTCGCCGAGAAGCGCATGCACTTCGCCCGGAATCACTTCGAGATTGATATCATCATTGGCCTTTATATCTCCGAACGACTTGGTAATATGTCGCATTTCTATTGCAAGATTGTGTTGCATATTATCCTCCAAAAAGGCAGTTAGAGGGACAGCCCTCAAGACCGCCCCTTTAACTGTAAAACTTGTATTATTTTTTAATTTTCACCGAAGCTATATCTTAAATAGCGCTTACGCCCTTGACTTCGCTTGTTATTGACCAAATGCCCGCTCTGTCGAGAGTCTGACCCTCTTCACAGAGAACACTGCCGTCCTTGTAGTAGATAGGACCCGTAAATACATTGAATGTTCCGTCGATCATCTGCTGTTTAATATCGTTGATCTGATTTCTTACTTCAACAGGAACTGCTTCATTTATTTCATCGATTGCGATGAGTCCGTCTGCCATTGTTCCGTAATAGCTTTCAGGAACAAATGTGCCGTCCATTACATTCTGCAGTGCATAGTTGAAGTAAACTTCAGGATTCCAGTAAGCTGCTGTAAGATACTTTTCTCCTGCATCGTTCTTAGGATAGTTCCAGCCGATAGCCCATGCGCCTCTTTCAGCCGCTGCAAGCTGTGCAGCAGTCGAATCTGCGTGGTAGCAGATAACATCAGCACCTGCATCGAGGAGTTGCTCTGCACCCGTCTTTTCAAGCTCAGCATCGCCCCAAGTGTTGATATATACAACTTTAACTTCTACATCAGGATTTACAGCCTGTGCACCGAGTGTGAATGCATCGATACCGATCTGTACCTCTGTGTAAGGATGTGCCGCTACATAACCGAGAATATTTGATTCTGTCACGCTTGCTGCAGCCATACCTGTTAAGTATCTTGCCTGTTCCATCGAACCGAACCAGTTATCGAAGTTAGTGTCGTTCTTCATTGCTCCTGAGAAGTGGAGGAATGTGAGATCAGGATATTCAGCACTGAGTTCGTTCATAGCATCTCCAAAACCAAACGAGCAAGCTATGATTACGTTGCAGCCTTCGTCTATCATGTTGAGCGCTGTACTCTTAACTTCCTGAGTGTCCTCAGCTACATTTTCACGATAGATAAAGTCCATCTTTCCTGCAAAGTGCTCTTTTGAAGCAACTGCGCCTTCATACATCGACTGCGTAAATCCGCCGTCATTGATAGGTCCGATGTAGATAAATCCTACTTTAACTTCCGGCGCCGTACCGCCTTCTTCGCCTTCATCTCCGCCGCCGCATGCAGCAAAGCTAAGTACCATTACAAGTGCAAGAAGTATTGCTAAAAATTTCTTCATTCTCTTTTCTCCTTTTACTTACTTTTAAGGGTAAACTTTATAAAATAACATACATTAACATTATATAATTTTCGAAATTGTATGTAAATAGGTTTGTCCTATATTTTGGGAAATAATTTACCAAAAACAATAAAAGTCCGGTTAATGCCGAACTTCGTTTCCGATATTTTATAAATTTGTTTTAAATCTGTATTGTACTCACCTAATCTCTATTCGGATTTTGTAAATGTCACCTTTCCGTCTTCGATTTTTGCTATCGCTGCCAGCGATTTGACATTAATGCCATAACCGCGTAGTTTTGCGGCGCCGCCCTGATATGTCTTCTCAATGGCGGCGCCGAGCCCTACAACCTCTGCTCCCGCCTGTTTTACTATATCACAAAGCGCAAGTCCTGCTTCACCGTGTGCAAGAAAATCATCAAGTATCAGCACTCTGTCACCCTTTTCAAGATGCTTCTTTGATACTCTTATAAGCGACACTGTTCCTTTTGTAAAAGATCTTGCCTCTGCGGTATATGTATCTTCTGTCATAGTATTGGGCGCTGCTTTTTTGGCAAACACAACGGGTATATAACCGAAACTGCGCGAAGCGCTGCACGCTATCGCAATTCCGCTCGCTTCTACCGTGAGAATCTTATTAGGCCTTGCATCTTTAAACAGACGCGCGAATTCATTCCCCATTTCATCCATAAACTTCACATCTATTTTGTGATTGATGAATCCGTCTACTTTGACTATCTCCGTTCCTATCACTTCTCCGTCTTTCAGGATCTTTTCTTCGAGTGCTTTCACAGTCAATTTCTCCGTTTCTGTACTTCGATTGTTTCCGCTCTTTTTATGTTACAATTATATTTTCAAGCAATATTTTTCCGTATTCTGCTTTTCTGCAGGTCAATGCCTGTCAGCTTTTATCATAGGTTTATTCTTTATCTAAAATCCGATTATACTACCGCATGCTAATATTTTCCAAGATGCGCCTCATTGAGCACCGTATAGTTGGACATACAAGTTGCAATAAGTTTGCCGCTTTCCTTGGAATGCGCTTCCGCCGAAAGTCTTGTAAATGTCCTGCCTGCCTTTACGACTTTTGTTTTTATCACAAGAGTCTCGCTTCCCGGCATTCTCGCAATAAAATTTGTGTAAAGATCGACTGTGGCTACCGTCTTTTCTCCCGCAAGAGCAATTGATGCCAATGCTGTTGTTGTGTCAAAGAATGTACAGCACACGCCTCCGTGAAGTTCGTTTCTGGGATTCTCCATCCACTTTTGAATTCTAATCTCCACCGTATATTCCATTTTTTCATCATCGGCGCTGATAAACTCCATGCTGTTATTTACCATTTCCGACATCTGTTCAAGCTTCTGTGGTTTTCTTCTGTTAAAAATATATTCTACTTTTTCTGCCCAAGTCATTTTGTATTACACCTCTTCATACGATTTTTCTTTATCTTTATGTATCAATTCTGCTTTGATTTAATTGCACCAGTATATTTTATAACCAAGCGGGCTTCTGTGTCAATGTATTAAATGTATCGGCATTGCTTATGCCTGTATTCTTCTATATTATTTCAGACAGTTTCGGCACGGCTCATAGCCCTGCGCTTCGAGTTCTGCAGCCGTCAGACTTGATTCCTCTTTATTTTTCACAGATATCTGTTTTACACTGCCGCAGTACGGCAGATGATATTTCTTCGTATTTGTATTAAGTATATACGATGATGATACTTGCACAGGGTTTTGAATTTGATCCGTGTTTCCGCTGCTCTGCGCCGTATCGCCGTCCTGCACTTTCGTTACCGTATTCTGCATATCCGCCACTGATTTTTCGCATTCCCATGTTATATTTATACCATCAGTATAGGCAATTACGGTTCCTTGCGCATCTGTTCTATACACTTTGATACTGCGCTCTGCAAACCGTTCAAGCGCCTCATTGTGCGGATGCTCGTACTTATTGCCTGCACCGCAGCTTATAACAGTATATCTCGGATTAATTGCATCCAGCAGTGCTTTCCCCGACGACGTTTTGCTACCGTGATGCCCGGCCTTGAAAACATCCGCACTCAAATCTATTCCATTTTCAACAATATCAGCTTCCGCATCTTCTGCATCGCCTGTAAATGCAAAACTTGTACCGCCATAATCAAATATTATGCCCACGGAATAATCATTTCTGTCAATATAATCGTCCCTGTTCGGTGCAATTATTGTAAAACTTCCACTGCCGAGCGTGTAGGTATCACCAACCTGCGGATACGTGATCCTGTAACTTTTGTTTTGCATTGTCTTAATTACATCATCATAGGTTTCTGTTTCCGCCTCGCAGTCTGGCATAATTACTTTGTCACAGTAAAAATTGTAGAGCACAACATCCATACCGCCGATATGATCCGCATCGGGATGAGTACCTATAACATATTCCAATTCTTCAATTCCCTGCTTTTCAAGATATCGTCTCACCGACATACCTTTATCATTGTCTCCGCAGTCTATAAGCATAGCTTCATCATTGGCAATTATAAGCGTACTGTCCCCCTGTCCGACATCTATAAAATGAACTTCCGCCGTGTCCATCGGCTCAGCAGGAAATTCTGTCTTTGGTCTTCCGATAGAGCCGGCGCCTGAGCCGTCATTTATGCCGCTTGCACTGCTCTCATTCTGCGTTTCCCCGGCATTGCCGGTACCGCTTATATCTGTATCACAGCCTGTCATCATTCCTATAATAAAAAATAGCGACAAGATGAGTGCTGCTGTTTTATTTATTACATTTTTTATGTAGTTTCTGTTTATTCCGCTCTTTAAATTCATTTTCCGCTTCTCCGGATTACTCCCCTGCACAGCTTCCGCCAATTTGCATATAAGTCTTTTATTGACTATGCCGTTTATCTGTATCGTTTATTGACGATATACTGTGTTATTATTTAATATTCACTTTCAAGTCTTCATTTACATATTTATGTATACTTTTTAATAACACACTCAGCATAGCATAACGTCCGTATACATTGAGTGAACTGTAAGCCAGGCCGCAAGTGAGCGAGATTTATGCGGATGTTATGCCGTAATTCTAAAAAGCATACATTTTGAACATTTTAAATTTGAAATTAAATGCGCAAATGCATATATATATTAATTCCTTTACGGTTTATCAGCAGTCCCATTGAAAGTTTTTAATATCAACATGCATTTCATCTTTAAACTCTATGCCTTCGCGGCGCAAAAGTTCTTCCTGCTCTTCCCAGCCCGGCACGAGCCTTCCTGCATGATTAACGACTCTATGACACGGATATCTGCCATAGTATTCGGACATAGAAAGCACCTTGCCCACCAACCGTGAATTTTTATCACGTCCGATAAGCCGCGCAATCTGTCCGTATGTGGCAACACTTCCCTCCGGGATCTCATCCACCACTGAAAGAATCTCATAAATTAAATCTTCCTGTAAAACATTCGCCATATTATCACCTTTAATATTTTTTTCACTTTTCTGCTTTATATATTTTCATACATTTTGTATATTTCTTTAAAATATAATATCATATTGTATACATTTTGAACATTACAAATTTGAAATTAAATGCACAAACGCAGACATCCTCACTGAGGTCCCGGTTTACAGCTCAATTTGCCTGCACTTGCGCATTCAAACTGTATTTTTTAAAATGTATGGATTTTTCCAAGCTCAAAGTAATTTACCGATTTTATTTTATTGACTGATTTTCGGGTGCTATGCAGAAGTCTTTTTTATGTAACTATATAAGTTTTAATTGACGAAAACTGCCCGAAAGGTTATAATATTATTTGCACATATGCGGATATGGCGGAATTGGCAGACGCGCACGGTTCAGGTCCGTGTGAAGGTTACTTCATGGAGGTTCGAGTCCTCTTATCCGCACCAATTTCAAAAAGCAGAGCGGTTTACGCCCTGCTTTTTGATTTACACGGTTTTTCTCGAAATTTTAGTATCATACCATAATTATAGATAGTTTGCCGCTTTCGGTGTCAGCTTGAGCAGCTTTTTTCTTGGTAAAAATCGTAATCCTAAACGCCTTATAAGTCATCTTAATTCTCATTCTTATCGTCTTCATTCATTAGGCTACTCGGTTTCTCAAATCCCTTCCGAAAGGTTACCGCTAAACTTCCGTACTCTGCTGATTCAATAATATTAACATCTGTTTTATGCTGATACAACACTGCATTTTAGTATAAGTTACTGCTCCTCAAAAACAATTAATAGTCTCAATAAACTGCCAATAAACCCATTAATTTCATATACTTATGTACTCAATACATATTATCTGAAATTTTTATTGTTAGTCAATATCTATTAGTTCATATTCTCTCGTGCCAAAACCGAGTTCTGCCGCTGCTTCAATGGTATGAATACCCTTGCGACTTTCAATTCTCTCAATAAGATGCTCTTTGCCCGGATCATCGGAAGCATAAACCATGTCTATGCACGCCTGATCCACCGCAATAGGGTCCAGTCCTGCCATAATTCCTATATCTTTCATACAAGGAGCCTTTGCGTGTGCCACACAGTCACAGTCGACAGATAAATTGCACATAACATTGATATACGCAATTTTGCCTTCAAACATTTTATGAACTGTCATTGCCGCATCTGCCATTGATTCGAGAAACTCTTCCTGATTTACACCAAACATATCCGCAGACGCATCACCTACGCCGTGAATTACATGCTTGCCATACGATGATGCAAAGCCAATTGAAAGCTGCTTAAGCGCCCCGCCGAAGCCACCCATCGGATGTCCTTTGAAATGTGAAAGTACGAGTACCGAATCATAATTTTTAAGATTTTTTCCCACATAATTCTTCTTAATACGTTTGCCGTTTGCAATATCAAGTTCCATATCAGGTCCTTCGGCATCAAGAAGATCGATATTAAAATATTTTGACCAGCCGTGACTTTCCATAAGTTTTAAATGCTTTTCAGTAGTATCGCGCTGCCCGTCATATGCTGTATTGCATTCAACAACCGTGCCGTTTAC
>JAAWDW010000088.1 GCA_022793975.1 Bacillota bacterium | reverse complement strand
CCTATCCGCTGTGGGCGTTGGAAATTTGAGTGGAGCTGTTCTTAGTACGAGAGGACCGGGATGGACATACCTCTGGTGCACCAGTTGTTCTGCCAAGGGCATAGCTGGGTAGCCACGTATGGACGGGATAAGCGCTGAAAGCATCTAAGTGCGAAGCCCCCCACAAGAAAAGATTTCCTCCATTTATGGTAAGACTCGTGAGAGACTATCACGTTGATAGGCCTCAGGTGTAAGTGCAGTAATGTATTTAGCTGAGAGGTACTAATAGGTCGAATGCTTGACCAATGGTTTCTTATGTATATATGTACACATAATCTATTCAGTTTTGAGGGTACTATACCTTCAGAGCAATCAAAAGAAAGAAGACGGTTGCGCGAGATTTCGCAGCAGATGTTGCGAGAGACAAGCAAGAAATCCGGTGACTATAGCGGGGAGGTCACACCTGTTCCCATCTCGAACACAGTAGTTAAGCTCCTTTGCGCTGATGATACTTGGCGGGAAGCTGCCCGGGAAAGTAGGTCGTTGCCGGTTTGAGAAAGCAGATACAAAATTGTATCTGCTTTTTACTTTGTATAGACAGCTACTTTGCGTGCTGTGTTGAGTGAATAGTGTACAGCGGGCAGATACATAATAAAGCGGGCGAGACATAAATACGAAAGTCGTACCCGATGGGTACGGCTTAAATTCCGATATAATTATTTAAAACGGTTATTTAGTCAGGATGATTATTTAGGCTGTATGATTTGTACGTTTACTCCGTTCGGATCTTTTACAACAAAGCACATATTATCTGGACCCTGCGGAGCGGGTTCTGACTTGATGATGCCGCGTTTCTTTGCCTCTTCGTATTGCTTGCTGTAATTGTCGAAGAAAGTACCGATATAGATGTGGTCGCTATCGCTTGCTTCTTTTTTGTTTTTACTCCAGATGATTTCTACCTGCATACCGTTTTGGTCTTTGAAGAATGCGATGTCCATAAATTTATTAGGCGAGAATGCAGCGCCGGGCTTCATATCGAGAAAGTCTCTGTAAAATTCCTTTGATTCTTCAAATTTAGTCGTAACAATAGTTACCCAAGTAAGTTTCATAAAATTTACCTCCGAATTATTATTCTGAAAATGTTTTCCGAATTCGATTAAATTTTTTTATGCGCATATTTAAGTTTAACTTTATTTCTGATATTATTTTAGCAAAGAGAATTAAATATATCAAATATGTATGTGGTATCGCTTTCTATACATATCGGGTATTGTAAACTACTGTTGATATTATATCGTGCCACCGGATTCAAGCAGGAGAAGTGCTTTCTTCATATTAAGACCTCCTGCATATCCGGTAAGAGAGCCGTTGGCACCTATTACTCTGTGGCACGGTACTGCTATGGCGATGGGATTTTTGTTATTTGCCATTCCTACAGCGCGGCAGGCTTTTGGATTTCCGACTGCAGCGGCAATTTCTTTGTATGTGCGGGTTTCGCCGTAAGGGATGCTGCAGAGCACATTCCATACTTTTTTCTGGAATTCGGTGCCGCGAAGTTCATATGGAAAATCAAATGTTTTTCGCTTTCCGCGCAGGTATTCGCATATTTGCGCATATACTTTGTCTGTCAGTGCGCTGCTTTTTCCTGCCGCTGCATTTGACGATTCCTTTATCGTTGCGTTTACCGGCTCTTTTTCGTGAATTGTTTTTATTCCTGTTATTACATTTTCTTCGTACTCTATTTTGAGAAATCCGAAGTCAAACGGATAAACTGCGTAGCTGTTCATATTTTATCATCTCCTTTTGCGATTTACATTTAAGATACTGTTAAAACAAGTATATAACAAACATTTGTTCGCGTCAATGTGTTTTGCAATATTGCGGCAGCCGATATTACGTGGTACAATATTAAAGAAATAAAATGATGCGGGATAAGAGGCTGTATGAGAGGACGGGTTTTCTGTGGACAAGCAGGAGATATATGATTTTTTGAAATCGAAAAATATTTGGTTTGAGGTTACGGAGCACAAGGCCGTATACAATATGGCGGAGGTTTCGCAAATAGAGATGCCGTATCCGGAGGCAGACGCAAAAAATATTTTTATCAGGGATGATAAGAAGCGCAATTATTATCTCATAACACTTAAGGGTGATAAGCGCGTGGACCTTAAAAAATTCCGCGGACTTAATGACACAAGGCCGCTCGGTTTTGCGTCGGAAAATGACCTTATGAACATTATGGGTCTTATTCCTGGCGCGGTAACGCCTCTCGGACTTTTAAATGATGAGGAGCGGAAGGTGAAGCTTTTTATTGACAGGGAGCTTGCGGGAGAGGATTCGCTGATAGGCGTGCATCCTAACGACAACACGGCGACGGTTTGGCTTAAGACAAAGGACTTAATAGCGATAATAGAGGAACACGGCAATCAGGTTTTTATCGCTGAGATATGAGGTATAAGGGAAAGGAACGGGCGGTAATTTATGTGGTTGTTTTTTGCGGCGCTGTCGTCAGTGTTTGCAGCGTTCACTTCCATTTTTGCCAAAATAGGCATTGAGGGTGTAAATTCGAATTTGGCGACGGCGATAAGAACAGTAGTGGTGCTTGTAATGGCGTGGGGAATGGTGTTTATTACAGGTGCGCAGTCGGGAATGGCGGATATAAGCAGGAGAAGCTGGCTTTTTCTCATAGTATCGGGAATGATGACGGGAGCATCGTGGCTCTGCTATTACAAAGCGGTGCAAATGGGCGATGTGTCGAAGATAGTGCCAATAGATAAATTGAGCGGCGTACTGACAATCATTCTGGCGTTTGCTTTTCTGCATGAGGAGCTTACGGTAAAATCGATTGTCGGCTGCATCCTGATAGCCGCAGGTACACTTTGTATGGTGCTGTAATGCGGTTTGTCAAATGGACGGAGATGTGATATAATAATTAAAATGACTTGCGGAAGAGGTGACGAACATGAAGAGTGTGAAACCGGGACGCGGACCGTCAATGATGAATGCGGCGGGTTCGATATTTGCGGTGCTGTTTGGAATTATATGGACGGTGATTGCGCTGTTTTCAGGAGCACCGTTCTTTTTTCCGCTTTTCGGAATTTGTTTTATAGGTCTTGCGGTTGTACAGGCCGTTTATAATTTAAAAAATGCGACAGGTAAAAACAGATATTCAGCTTTTGATATATTAGATGAGAATGAAGAGGCAGATCCACTAAATCTGCATTTTGGAAAAAATCAAGAGCAGCGGTATGAGATTGCGGAAACCGCGGATACAGAGGGGACTGTAAAATTCGAAAGTAAAGCTGGCTTTTGTCCTTACTGCGGTGCTAAAGCAGAGAGTGATTTTGCATTCTGCAGGAAATGCGGTAAAAAATTGCCTGAATAAAGACCGCATCGTAAGTGAAATGGGGAGATAATGCAATATGGATATTATTAAAATTGTATTTGTGGGACTTTGCGCTGTTCCTTTTATTTATCTGACAGTATTTCTCATCTCAAAGAGCATAGATGATGTTTTGAAAAAATAAAGTGAGAATGTCGTACATACAGATGAGAATGCTCATAATTTGATAAAACTGCGAAACGGAAGATGAAAAGATGAAAAAGGGACTTTTTATTTCTATAGAGGGGCCGGACGGATCGGGAAAATCGACACAAATATCGGCGCTGAAAAATTACTTTGAAGAGCGTGGTGTTGATGTGTTGCTTACGAGGGAGCCTGGAGGAACACCTATAAGTGAAAAGATACGGGAAATAATACTCGATAAAAATAATAAAGAGATGGATTATATGACTGAGGCGCTGCTTTATGCCGCGTCAAGAGCGCAGCATGTGGCGCAGGTGATAAAGCCGGCTCTGACAGCGGGTAAAATCGTCATTTGTGACAGATTTATAGATTCCAGTATCGCATATCAAGGATACGGAAGAGGTCTTGGTGATTGTGTCAGGGTTATAAATGAATATGCAGTACGCGGCTGTATGCCTGATGTCACTTTTTTGCTTAAGGTGGATCCGAAAGTTGGCAAAGAGCGTATAAATGAGGATGAACAGGACAGGCTGGAACAGGAAAAGCTTGAATTTCACCAAAGAGTGTTTGCGGGATATATAGATATGGAAAAGCGTTTTGACAGGATTATAAGTATTGATGCTTGCAGGAGCATAGATGAGATAAGTGCAGATATAATTTCATATATAGAAAAAATTATCTCACAGCGTTTACTGTGATAAAGAAAAAAGGATAATTGACAGATGACCTTTGATGATATAAAAGGAAACGAAAGAATATTGGACGGACTCAGAAGAGCTGCGCTTTCCGGTAATGTTGCACACGCTTACATTATCGAAGGCGATATGAGTGTGCATAAAGATATTGTGGCGCGGGCTTTTGCCAAGGCGATTCTGTGCAGAGAAAAACGCGGCACGGGCTGTGATGAGTGCAGTATATGCAATAAGATAGAGCATGAAAATCACGAAGATATTTTTTATATCAGAAAAGATGGCAACTCCATAAAGGATGAGGATGTGTCCAAACTTCAGGAACATTTGAAAAACAAGCCTCTGGGTGAACGAAATATTGCTGTAATAGAGGATGCGGACACGATGACTGTGAGAGCTCAGAATCGAATTTTAAAGACGCTTGAGGAGCCGCCGACAGGAACAGTGATAATGCTTTTGTCGGAAAATACGGAAAGTCTTATACGAACTATCGTGTCGAGATGTGTTGTTATAAGACTTGCCCATACTGAAGAGATTGAAGATACTGAAAGTTTGGAAACTGCGAAGCGTGTTGCCGATGGCATTATTGACGGCAAATCATTTTTTGAATTAAAGAAAATGCTTGCGAACGTAATGGACGATAAGGATAAAGCTTATGCTTTTCTCGATGCACTTGAACATTTTTACGGAAAAACGGCGGCGTCGTGCGGAGAAACAGGCAGAGCATACCCTAAAGATTATCTTTACAGCCAGATAAGAAGTATTGAGGAAGCGCGTCGCGATCTCAGACGTAATGTTGCAACCGGATATGTTATAAAATGTCTTGTGCTCAGAGCTATGCTTTGATTAACGGTAACGGTATAAAAGACATAGTTTAAAGAGCATATTGAGTGCGAAAATGGAAAGACAAAAGCAGACAAGAATAGAAATAGTCGGAAACTATACGAGATATAAGGAGAACAGAAATGGTAAAAGTAGTAGGAGTGAAGTTTAAAAGCGTCGGAAAGATGTATTATTTTGATCCCGATGATTTTGAATTGCCGCTCGGAACTAATGTAATAGTTGAAACTGCGAGGGGGATGGAGTTTGGCACTGTCAGCCTTGAATCAACAGATGTCAGTGAATCCGAAATTGTGCCGCCACTTAAGAAAATTATAAGGATAGCTACGGATGATGATAAAGCGCAGCATGAAGAGAATATTAAGAAAAAAGAAAAGGCGCTTCAGATCTGTCAGGAAAAGATAGATAAACACGGTCTTGTTATGAAACTTATAGACGTTGAGTACACATTTGATAACAGCAAAGTCATATTTTATTTTACTGCAGATGGAAGAGTTGATTTCAGAGAGCTTGTAAAGGATCTTGCGGCTGTATTCAAAATGCGTATAGAACTGAGACAAATAGGTGTAAGGGATGAAGCGAAGCTTATGGGTGGTATTGGCGCCTGCGGCAGAAGCCTTTGCTGCAATTCGTGGCTTGCAGGTTTTGAACCGGTGTCTATAAAAATGGCAAAAGTACAGAATTTATCACTTAATCCTTCAAAGATATCAGGAATATGCGGAAGGCTTATGTGCTGTCTTAAATACGAGAACAGTACTTATATGGAACTTCGTAAAGGTATGCCAGATGTCGGCGAACGCGTAAGAACGAGAGACGGCATAGCTGTGGTGGTGGAATCAAATATACTTGAAAATAAAATTAAGACGCGTCTTGTGGTTGAAGAAAAAGGTGATGACAGACCGGAAAAATTAAGCACGGAATATTACACATATAAGAAGCAGGAAATAAGGAGATTTGAAAAGGGTCATAAGTCTAAGAAAGAAGATTTATTTGAAGGGCTTGACGGAGAACTTCTTGAAGAAATTAAAGACCTGCTTAAAGATTAAACAATAAAAAATTATTTAAACCCCAAATAGTGCAGCCGATATACAGAACTATAAATATAATTGTGTACAAAGAAGGAGATATAAAAACGGATATAAAGATAAATGAAACTGAGAAAAATACTGACGGCATATGCGGCGCGGTTAATATATTGAGCGGAGAGAGACTTGACAACATAGGATTCGGAGGTCTTAGACTGATTCAGAAGCCTGATGAGTTTTGCTATGGGATAGATGCGGTGATTCTTTCTGATTTCGCGGTACGAGGTGCTGGAAGGACGTACGGTAATGATGTAACCGTCTGTGACTTGGGAACAGGAACAGGAATTATACCGCTTGTTTTGAGCCACAAACTGCCCGATACCGCACAGATATTCGGAGTTGAGGTGCAGGATGGGAGTTTTGAAAGAGCGGTGAGAAATGTAAAGCTTAACGGGCTTTCCGCAAGACTGCATATGGTATGCGGAGATGTAAGCGACAGTATGATTGACGAGCGGCTCTGGGACATTATGAAAAAGGTAAAAGGAAGTACTCGTTTTGAGGGTTTTGATGTTGTTACCGTCAATCCGCCTTATACGGAAGGCGGGAGAGGAATAGAAGGAAAAAATCCTGCAAAGGTGATAGCCCGCCAGGAAACGAGCGGTACCCTTGAAGACTTTATACGTACGGCATCTGCACTTTTAAAGGAAAAGGGCGATTTTTATATGGTGCACAGACCGTCGCGGCTTACTGATATATGCTGTTTGTGCAGAAAATACAGAATAGAGCCTAAGACTTTGCGTTTTGTGAGTCCGCGGCCAAACGAAGCACCAAACCTTCTTTTGATTCATGGCGTACTTGGCGGAGGAAAAGAGATTAGGATGTGTGCTCCGCTTGCTGTTTATGATGAGGACGGAGAATATACTCAGGAAATAAGCATGATATATGAGAGATAGACTGAGGCAAGTACCCCGGCAATATAACCGATGATTCCGGCAGGCAATGCGTGCCGGAGTTTTTTTACCGAGGTAACGCCATAGTAAAGTGCCAGCACATAAAATACTGTTTCGCACGATCCTACCATAACGCTCGCGCTCATACCGACGAGGCTGTCTGTACCGTATGTACGCATAAGTTTTTCCGCAAGTACAATCGAGCCGCTGCCTGATACGGGACGCAGGATGATGATTGAAGTAAGTTCACGCGGAATTCCTATTATTTCCATAAAAGGGCCTATGAGTTTTTGAAAGAATTCCATTGCTCCGGAAGATGTGATAGCTTCAATGCCGATGAATATTGCTATTATAAACGGAAGCATCTCAATACAGGTTTTAAGGCCATCTTTGGCGCCTGCTGTGAAATAATCATAGACAGGTGCTTTTTTGTATATACCGTAAGCTATAACGCCGATGATTATTACCGGTATAAAAAGAGAAGATATTTCATTTAATATTGATGACATTTTTATTTATCCGGCATCATAGATGCGGCTCCTTCCATTCATAATATTTGCATACTGCAATAGATACGATCATTGAGATGAGTCCCGCAAGGATCGACGGAATTATAATGATACCGGGATTTGGGGATGCAAGATCACCGCGTATTTTAAGAACAGTGATTGGTACGAGCTGCAGCATTGACATAGATACTGCGGTAAACATACACATTGTGTTGCTTGCAAGGCTACTGCGGCCGTTTTGTTCGTCCATTCGTTCCATTGCTTTAAGAGAAAATACGGTAGCGCTGTTTCCGGCGCCGAATATATTTGCCGTAAAACTCATGAGAATAAATGCTATTGTATCTTTATCGCGTTCTTTGGGAAAAAGAAAACGCATAAACGGAGAAGCAAATTCGGCAAGTTTGCCGATAAGTCCGCTTTTGCTTGCTATTTCCATAATACCGCTCCAGACTGCCATAACTCCGGCAAGTTCTATCATAAAATGCACGGCATCGCCGCAGCTTGACATAAGACCGTCTGTAAAAGACGCAAGATTGCCTTTTGCCGCGGCAAACACGGCTCCGATTATAAGCATTCCTGCCCATAAATAATTCATCATAAAGAAAGCCTCCTACTCTAATAATACTATTCAAAGACAGGAAAAAGATGTTGCTATTTTTGTGCAATTGAGGGATAATATATATACGGATAAAAAAAGGAGGTACCGGCGGATGCAGATAACGATAACAGTACAGGAATTAGTCCTGCTTGTGCTCGGAATAGCGGGAATTATATTTATATTTTATCTGATCGGACTTGTTAAAAATCTGATTGAGACTGTAAAGCATACAAATAAAGTGCTTGAAGATACAGAAGTTATAACGGCTATCGCAGCGAGTAAGGCGAAGGATATTGATGGGGCGGTGGATGGAGCCGTAGAAGCGATAGGAACTATATCAGAACTTATAAAGGGAAATCAGAGTGCAGTGAAAGCGGCGACTAATGTTGTCAATTCAGTTGCGGGTCTTAAAAATATATTTGGTGCTAAAAGTAAAAAAGATTAAAAAAGGCTTTACTACAATTTACAAAAATAGTAAAATAAATCATAGCATAGTATTGTTGTAAGAAAATTGTTATAAGAACGGGAGGATTATAAAATGAAAGCTACAGGAATAGTAAGAAAAGTAGATGAACTTGGACGTATTGTATTGCCTATAGAGCTCAGGAGGACTCTCGATATCGAGATAAAAGATCCGATTGAAATTTTTGTTGATGATGAATACATATTGCTTAAAAAATATGAGCCGGCCTGTGTATTTTGCGGAAATGCAAAAAATGTAATGCGTGTCAAAGAAAAGAACGTATGTGAGGATTGTCTGAAAGAACTTAAGAATATGAAATAAAAGCGTATAAATAGGTATTCGGCAGCGGCCAGAGTACCTATTGCTTTTGAGCGGAGGAAAAACTAATGATACAATTTGACATTATAAGCAAGGCGGCGCCGGATGTTGCCGAAGCTATGAAGGCGGAACTGAAAAGACAGCGTGATAATATAGAACTTATTGCATCGGAAAATTTTGTTTCCGATGCTGTGCTTGCTGCTATGGGAAGTCATCTGACCAATAAATATGCGGAAGGTTATCCGGCAAAGAGATATTACGGCGGATGCGAGTATGTGGACGTGGCGGAGAATATTGCACGTGATAAGGCATGTGAGCTGTTTGGAGCAGAGCATGCGAATGTTCAGCCTCATTCGGGAGCCAATGCCAATTTATCGGTATATTTTTCGCTGCTTAAGCCGGGCGATACTATTCTGGGAATGAGTCTTCCGCATGGCGGGCATCTTACTCATGGAAGTCCTGTGAATATGTCGGGAATGTATTTCAATTTTGTATCTTACGGAGTAATGCCAGATACAGAAATGATAGATTATGATAACATAATGGAAATTGCAAAGAAAAGCAAGCCTAAAATGATAGTAGCAGGGGCTTCGGCGTATCCGCGTGCTATTGATTTTAAGAAATTCCGTGAGATAGCGGATGAAGTGGGAGCACTTCTCATGGTTGATATGGCGCATATTGCCGGGCTGGTTGCGACGGGTCATCATATGAATCCTGTGCCGTATTCTGATGTTGTAACTACGACTACACATAAAACTTTGAGAGGACCGCGCGGAGGAATGATACTCTGCAAGGAAAAATACGCGGCGGCAATAGATAAAGGAGTTTTTCCGGGTACACAGGGAGGTCCTCTGATGCACATAATAGCAGCGAAAGCGGTCTGCTTTGAAGAGGCTCAGAGACCTGAATTTAAAGAATATCAGGGAAGAGTTGTAGCTAATGCCAAAGCGCTTGCAAAAAGTCTTACAGATAACGGTATAAGACTTGTTTCCGGAGGTACGGACAATCATCTGATGCTTGTGGATCTGGGGACTGACGGTATTACGGGAAAAGAGCTTGAAAAACTGCTTGACCGTGTGCATATAACGGCAAATAAGAACTCAGTACCGAATGAAACGAGAAGTCCGTTTATAACGAGTGGACTTCGCCTTGGTACTCCGGCGGCGACTACACGCGGACTTAACGAGGAAGATTTTATAAAAGTCGGCAGTTGTATAGCGAAGATGATAAAAGAGGGCGAAAGCGCAATAGATGAGGTAACAAACACAGTTTCGGAAATAACAAAGAAATATCCTCTGTATCCTGAGTCAATGTAATAAAAATTTTTGCGGGAGGATTTAAGTGGCGAAATTTTTAGTAAGAAGCGGCGGACCGCTTAACGGCGAAGTAACCATAAGCGGCTCAAAGAATGCAGTACTTCCTATAATGGCAGCCAGCCTTCTCACAGACGAGAAGTGTCAGATAATGGATGTGCCCAGGTTGAGAGATGTTGATGTAATGTGCAATATTTTGGGCAGAGTGGGAGCCGGCGTTGAAGAGGACTACGCAAATAATCAGCTTTATATAAAAGCGGGCGATACCATGGAAAATGAAGCTCCATATGCACTTGTAAACAAGATGAGGGCTTCTGTACTTTTAATGGGACCGCTCCTTGCAAGAACGGGAAGGGCAAAAATGCCTCTGCCCGGCGGATGCGCTATAGGGGCACGACCGATAGATCTGCATCTTAAGGGCTTTGCGGCTCTGGGAGCAAAGATACAGGAAACAAATGATTATGTTGAAGCGATAGCGGAAGGCGGACTTAAAGGCTGTAATTTATACCTTGATTTTCCAAGCGTGGGTGCTACGGAGAATATAATTATGGCGGCTGTGCTTGCAGAGGGAACTTCTGTAATAGAAAATGTGGCTGAAGAGCCGGAAATAATAGATTTGGCGAACTTTCTCAATAAAATGGGAGCCAAGATTAAAGGCGCTGGTACAGATACGATAAAGATAGAAGGTGTAAAAAAGCTCGGTGGTGTTCGCCACAGTGTAATACCGGACAGAATAGAAACGGGAACATTTATGGTGGCGGCGGCGATAACGAGAGGAAGGATACTGATAAAAAATGCTCTTCCGGATCATGTTAAGCCTGTGATAGCGAAGTTGAGAGAATGCGGTGTTGTCATAGATGATTATCTTGACGGACTTATGGTGCGCGGTGATGTGAATCCGCTCATAGCGACAGATATAAAAACTCTGCCTTATCCCGGATTTCCGACGGATATGCAGTCTATATTTATGGCGTTTCTAGCGACAACAGAGGGGACAAGCAATGTAATAGAGACCGTTTTTGAGAATCGCTTTATGCATGTTTCCGAGCTTGAAAGAATGGGAGCTAAGATAAAGACAGAGGACAGAAAAGCTACAATTGAAGGACCGAATGTACTTAAGGGTGCGAAAGTGTTGGCGACAGACTTGCGCGCAGGTGCGGCTGTGGTGCTGGCGGGACTTGCGGCAGAAGGTGAAACGGAAGTTTCCGAAATATATCATATAGAGCGCGGCTATGAGAATTTTATAGACAAATTCAGGGCGCTGGGCGCAGATATAGAAAGAGTCGAAGAAAAAATAAAAGATATATAAAAGTTATGTAAAATAAAAATCCCCCGGAAGATATAATCTGCCGGGGATTCTTATTTTTTATGAGGAGCCGAGATGATACTATGTGCAGTTTTTAATCTATGACAACACCGGTGTAATAGTGCGAAAGTATTTCACGGTAATCATATCCTTTTTTTGCCATACCGTTAGCGCCGTACTGGCTCATACCTACTCCGTGACCGTAACCGTTGGTGGTGAATGTGACATATTCACCGGCAGATGCGATATCGAATGTAGCTGAGGCGAGACTCAGTGCTTCGCGTATTTCACGACCGCGGTAAGAAGCGCTTCCCACGGTAAATTCGGCTACTGTGCCGCCTTCTGTGCGCGATTTGATCTTTATATCGTTTGCCGTGAAATTGCCGGTATAGCGGTCTTGATATTTTCCGTTAAGCTTGGAAGCAAGTTCAAGAAGTGAAACCGTTACTTGTTCGTTTTTATGTGTTGCTTCGTCTTCGTACGGACTGTCCACACTCCTGAGATAGGGAACCGTGCTGGCAAATACATCTTCGGAATTTTCTGTGCGGCCGCCGCTTGATGAATGGAAAAGTGCCTGGGATACAAGTTCACCGTCAAAGTACATAAGCTGTCCACGAGTACTATCAACGGCTTTTTTTACTTTTGTGTATCCGTTTTTCATCCATTCATCACCTTTTAATGCGGCAAGCGTTTCCTTGCTGTTATATACCTGGCAGTGAACATCATCGCACAGAGGTGCCTGTGGATGAGCTTCGGGAAATCCGTTGCTTCCGGACCGTATAACCTTGGAGAGGCTGTATGTACGGGCTGCGATGGCCTGAGCTTTGAGAGCTTCTTCTTCAAATGAAGAAGGCATTTCGCTGGCAACAACGCCGGTCACATAATCTTCAAAGGCTATACTTTTCGTCTCTCCGGTTGCTGTGACATAGATGTTTATTTCTTTAGGAATATCAGCTTTGTTAATGTGCTTCCTGAATGTATTTCCTGCTCCGGGAATACGTGAGACTGCAGAAAAGAGTCCCAGTATTACTGCCGGAATTATGAGGAGTGCAAGTAAGTTTATCGCAAGAGAATATCCACCGGCTATCAGAGTATCTCTTTTTATTTTTTTCATAAGTATCTACCTCCGCCTGTGCAATTTAATTTTTGTATATTGAAATATATGCGGACAGGCTGCGTACTTATGCGTTTTTTATACTTTCAGAATGTTAAAATCGTTTGCGAGTATAGCCTGGCCCCCGGCAAAAGGCGGCATAATGTTCCAAATACTGATACCGGCAAAACCGTATTCCGATACAAGATTCAGTTTTGCCTGCCAGCTGCGTTCATCTTCGAACCATACTACATGTTCGCGACCTGTTTCATCGTAATAGTAGTAGTACGGAGATTGATATTCTTCGCTGAATTCAACGGGAACTCCGTAGCGTGCGGCTCTTTCGACAGCTTCGCCATTGCTGATCTTTTCGGCTCTTGATTCGCCCTGTACAAATGGGAGCGTCCAGTCATATCCGTAGTTGGGCATACCCATAAGTATTTTATCGGGCGGAATTTCGGAAACTCCGTAGTCAAGTACGCGGCGCACGGAAGGGAGCGGAGCGACAGGAAGCGGAGGCCCGTATGTGT